>NZ_JARRIB010000003.1:300000-405348 GCF_041647995.1 Pyrococcus kukulkanii | reverse complement strand
TTCTTCACCCTGTTCCTCGAACCGTAAAGCCTATCCCACTTTTCCTGAACCCTCTTTCTCCTGTAATAATAACCCAGGGTAATCTTCTTTTGCCCTGTCTCAAAGATTATAAGCATCTAAACCGATTTTTAATCTTGATGGGAACTAGGGTTAATCTCTTTCTGTTTTATACCACTTGGAGTTTCCTTTTATTATATCCCAATATCCGGCAATTGTAACTAATGGTGCTAAGAAATAGCCTATTGCAGTGGATCCTACATTTTTTAGATACTCTTTTACATAAGAGATAGGTTCCTTGAGATTTAAGTGATTTTTAATCTCAGGGATTTTTAGTTCATCTAATGTAGCGACGAATGGGGGAATCGTTAGGTAATAAATGGAAGCAATATAGTTTACTAGAGCTACCGCGTGAGGGATATCATTGCTAGATAAAACAGTAGAGGCGAATCCTATATATGCTAATGGTGCAGTTGCGGAAGCTATCTTAACCACGAAATAATGAAAAAAGTTCTTGATTAATTGCTTTTTATACTTCCAGAGTATCGCAAAAATTACCTTTAAACCATCTTTTGAATCTCTTAAACGCAACTTTTAAACTTCCTGGTGAGTCCTCTATTGTATATGTACCATCTATGAATTTAATATTGTAGTCTCTTTCCCTAAGTTCTAGGGATAGTTTAGTATCTTCTACTAAATTTGTGAATTGTCCCAAATATCCGTCGTTCCCTTTTTCAAGAATATCTATAATGTCTTCTAAGCTATTCTTTGGAAATATCATCCCTGCCCCCTTTAGAAGAACACTTTTCCCTAAATTCTTTCTTCCAGAATCTATCAGCCACTGTATGTAAGCCTGAGATATAAAGTATATTCTCCCTATGAGGTCTTCGGACAAGCTTTTGGATTTGAAGGGAAATGCAACAACTTTTTGTTTGATAGATAATTTTGCGATCTCCCTTATTTATATACTTTGATAGCTTATCGAAGTAGTCTTTTGTTAGAGAGACCTCCGCGTCGAGAATTACTATATACTCTATGTTTTTCACTGAAATATTCGTGGACTTTGAGAATGTATCTATCCCTATAATGCATCACTTTTTCCAGCGTGGCATTGAAGTTGTATCCGTGATAAATTCTACCCTGCCGAATGGCGTTTGCCCATGAAATGAAATGCCTTATTCCAGTCCTCTCAAGCTCTCCCTCTGCTTCAAAACCTCTAAGTTTAGCTGTATCCTCTGGCCCCCTTACAGGTATTCGAAGGGTATATATAGTACCCCAGGTTACCATATCTATCATAGAACACGATCTGCAAATCATTGTGAACGTTTCTCTTTCCACGTCTGGTAATATAATAGAGCCAGTACACCGTATACCCAGTATCGTTCTCTATTACAACATAATATTCCTGCTCCATATAAAAGGGAACTTCACGGATAATTCCCTTCACGTATCCAGTCCCGTTGTAATAAAATAGCGTGCCATTTGTAAGAGGATTTGTGAGGTTTTCAAAAACTTCAACTGGAATCAAATTCAAGTATTTCTCGTCAGAACTATTTGAGGTCTCATGAGTACATATGAAAATTCCTCCAGCAAGTAACATGGCGACAAGAAGGACGATGGTTTTTTCATCCAATCACTTCCAACCATTGTTCCCAACTCCATCCTTTACAGTCATTTGAGGTACATTCTCCTTTTAACCAGAGCAACATTCTTGTCTCTGAATCAATTGCAAGCAATAAAATAGCATCATTTGTTTTAGCCCGTACCAATAGACACTTTCTTCTATATATTTCCTTAATATCAACAACTGTTAAGGTAAAATACTTTGAAGTATACGAGTAATCCTCCTTTAAAGGAAGCTTCGAGAACAGAGGGACATAGGGGTACCCAATTCTAAGGAGCTCGGCCTCTGCCTGTTCTCCTTCCATGTATTCCGACCCATCTGGTTGGAGTAGCTTTATATGCGAATTCATAATTTCAGCTTTGCCTCCCTCACCTCTAAAATATGAATAGCTCGGTTCCCACCACTCAGTTTGGACGTATTCTTTGATAATAATTGTAGTCCCATTTTTGTAAATCCTAAACAGGCGAGTTGAATTGTCTACCAATTTGCTACCTGAGTACTCAACCATTCTATAAATGAGGGTTATATTATCCTTGTTCTTAATAGAGTGAAGATTCACAGCTTCAAATTTTACAGATTCGGTAAGAAATCTCTCTCCACTTTGATTCCAAAAAGGAACATGAAGGATGAAAAATAATAACCCCAAGGTCAAAAAGAAAAATACAAAAACAAATTTAAGTCTCATTTTCTCCCACCTTAACATCTTTCATGCCAAATATAAACTAATGTTGGCCAAAAGTTATGAATATATCCATACCAGTTGGCCTCTGGATTTGGCTCTGGACCTTCGACGTATCCCATATGTGTAGAGGGGCTATATCTGGCTTCGTATCTATATCCATACCCAATACCTCTGGTGAAATCTCGTCCGTATGCTCCATATGCTGCATAACGGGCAGTTTTGTGATATCCTTTGCTCGTCACTTCTTGTTTAAAGCTTTCAAGATTTGGGAAGTATTTATAATTGCTTGACCATCCAAGTTTTGGATCAACATTTGTACAACCCCAGAGGCATGCAACACCTTTCTCTACCTTGCATGAAGATGAGCTTCCCGGCTTGTTCCATGAGCAGGGTATTGCCCCAAGCTTTGAGTGCGTTGGTATACCTGTAGCATGGATTACTCTGCGAGGAAGCTGATAATTACAGGAATATGTATCACTTGAAGACATTGGACTAACCTGGCTTGTTATGAATTTGCTTAGGGAACAAATTCTCTTTCTTTCTACCTCTGCTGTTATTAACTTGTTGAGAATTATTTCTTTCTTCCTTTCTTTCGGTAGACTGCAGAAAATCTTTACTTTTTTGATTTCTTCTTTTGTCAGACCCTCCTTAAGCATTTCCTCATCAGACATTTTACACAGTCTTTCTTCAAAGTCTTTGACTATTAGAGTTGCCTGGCTATCGAGAATAACTAATGTTTGCTTGTCTAATCTTTCTTTAGGACTTTCAGCAGAGATAAAGTTATTCGCCGTAGCTACCAGCAAGAACAGCCCAACAAGTAGTGCAAGCAATCTCTTCATGCTTGCACCTCCTACCCAATATTGCAATGATACTTTTGACTTCAAGACTTATAAATTTTTCCTTTTACGAGTTGTAATCTGTTACGCTTTTTTTTTCGTGAGTTATTACTTTCCAACCGAATCTTCCAGAACCCCATTAGCTAAAAGAAACCCAAGTAAAAGACTGAACAAAAAAGAACATTAAAACTTAAGCCTTGTGCCAACTCTTTGACCTTTGATAGCCTTACTGAGATTCTCCCTAACCTTCCCATTTATGAAATAAACTTCACTGTGCTTCGCTATCTTTAAAGCCTCTCTCAACTTGTTTCCAATTCCTCCAGTTACATCAATTCCAGCTGATTCTGAACTTTCCAGCAAATGTCTAATTTCTTCAGCATTGAGCTCTTCAATTAGTTTTGCATCCTTCTCCTTCGGATTCCTGTCATAAATCCCATCAACATCCATCAAAAAGATGACTTTGTTTGGCTTAAGCATCTTTGCGAGATAGCTTACTATTTGATCTCCTGAAAGAATATCTATGCCCTTGTCAAGGGCTATTGCTGTGTCCCCAAACAGAATGGGGATAAACTTAAGCTCGAGGAGCTTCCTCAGTATCTCAATCTCTCCATAGATTATCTCTTTGTTTTCAATTAGAAAGATTGACGATGAAGAGACGGAATAAGCGGGCAAGCCTTTCTCTAAGAAAGTTTGAATTATCAAGTCATTGAGCTTGAGCATTGCCTGATGCGTTTTTGAAAAACCAATCCTTTTTCTATCAACACCTCCAACAAGCCCTTGTGAACCAATATGAAGTCCTCCTTTGGATAAAACTGAGCAATTTTCTCAGCTATCTGCTCCACTATGTGCTTGTGGAATGAGTATTCTTTCTCTTTGTCGCTTATTACACTTCCACCAAGCTTGATGAGTATCATTGTAAACACCAAAGAAACAATGTGAATTTAAGGTTTATAGCAGTTTTTGAATATTGTTTATACCCTAGTTCCCACCACCTGTGAAGTTGTATAATCTATCCAGATTCATGGCCAGAATTGCTCCCAAAATCTTAACAGCCAAGCCCCTCAGACTAACACTCCGATTAGGATTTAACAGGGAAAGCATCCAGCTTAGAAAACAGAGTCTCAATCCTCCTGCGGAAATCAGACAAGTACTTGTAAAACTTCTTCTCCTCCAGGCTACTAATCTGATTCTCCCTCTTTACTGGAACATAAACAACCCCAAACTGCCGGAACTCCTCCTCAAGTTCTCCACTCACGTAACCCTTATCCAAAAACAGAAAACAACCAGTGAACTTCTCAACAATCCACCCGAAATTCTCCCGAACCACCGTAACATCATGCTTATTCGCCGGATCAACAGACAGTAAGGCCAAGAGATTCCCATCAGAATAACACGTCAGCTTGTACCCGTAATAGAACTTTTTTTAGAAGGATAAAACCAACCGCGGGTTTTCCAGTTATGATTTCTGAAGAGCCCTTCTTCTTCCTGTTTTTTCTTGCAAGTTCTTTTGTCTCAACTGGTTTTGAGTCTATTATCCTGACGTACTCTTTAGCGTGTTTTCTGAACAATTCTTCCTGCGCCAGGAGCAGGAGTTTCTCGTGCCTGTTTAAGCGTTGTTCCTGATTTTTGGGAACAGTTTAATTTCTTCAATTAAAACCCGGTAAGCGTGCTTGTAAATTCCTCCGAAGTGTAAGTGTGCCAGTATTGCGAATGTTATCAGGTCGTAAAGGCTGATTACTTCCCTGTGGGTGTTTTTTTGGATAGTGTTTTCTAATTATTGGGTAAATTTCAGATCGCTCATCTAGATATTCTGGCTGATATTAGTTCTGAGAACCACCCCCACCTGTTATTCAATACCAACGCCAGAAAGTCCAAATAATCCTGCAACCATCTGAAACTGACACCACGATACTTCCTCAGATAAGCCCTCAGAAAACTGTGCCTGTTTTCACAAGTATTAACGTGAACCTCACCACGTGCAAACTCCTTCCCAGAATGATTAACCCGCTCGTGAGAAATGATAAATACTCCCCAATTCCTCCTTCAGGGAATCATAACGTCAGTAAAAACCTTCAGTCCCCCACAATCAAATTCCCAACCCGCTGCTTAAACTTCTGAGGAAACTCCCTCAGATTCTCAAAGACAAGAAAGAGGACGCGTCCTGTTTTTCGGACTACGAGAGTCACCGCCGGCGGTTTTCCGGACTTTGCAGTCCCCCTAACGTTCTAACTGCCTCTCCTTCCGAGAGTTTTTAAAGCCTTTACTGCCAGCGTGCGGGTAAACTTCGTCAATTTCGATAACGTCTTCCAGCCTGATTTTGGATTTTCCGGCTGTTTTCTGCACTTTGTGGACAAAATTTAGGACTGCTTGGTAGTCCCTGTTGAGTTCTTCAGCGATGAGTTTGGTGCTTTTGTGTGGCATTGACCAGATTATGTAAAAGGCTTCGTTGATTGGGAGTTTGTGGTGGTCGAATATTGTGCCGGTTAAGTCGTTGAAGTATTTCCCGCAGTTTTTGCAGTGGTATTTTTGGGCTCCTTTTGGTGTGTGTCCGTTTTTCTGGACTTCTTTACTGCCGCAGTATGGGCAGGTTACTCCTTTCGGCCAGCGTGTTTGTCTGATTATTCTGTAACATTCTTCTGGGTCTGGCAGGAATAATTTTCGAGCGATAACATCGTTTGTAATTACCCCGGTCATGATAAGTGCTTAGGGAAGAAAACTTAAAACCCTTCAGTCACAATATCTAGATGAGCGTAGGAGAAAAATCAAGAAAGCTCCCTCAACAAATCTACCATCCCCTCAGACAATTTCACCATGACCTCTAATGCGATCATGAAAGAATGCTTCTTTTGTGAATCACCCAACAGCCCAGAAGAAGCAAGCATACCACTAGCATAACTCACAGCCTTTTCCATAGCCTTCTCCTCAGGATCTCCCTGGGGGTTCTTGCGAGGGTTGCGGAGAAGTTTGAGGAAAGGGGCATTAACGTCATTCAAGTTGTCGTGGACAATCTCGGGCTTGACCCTGGGGGGAGGATCACGATCATTACTAGGAAGCCAATTCCTGGCGACCTCGTGAATGAACTCTCAAGGCTCAAAGGAGTTAAAAAGGTCACAATCTACTGAGGCCCTCCTGCCCTGGAGGCTGACCTCCTCCCAGCCTTGAGGCTTTCGGAAGAAAAAATTCTCTAAGAGAATTGAAAGAGCAGTGCCTAGGTTTTTAAGCCAAAAACTTAATACCTTGGGAAGCTGAGATTAAGGGGGTGGGAGTATGGAAGCCCCAATAGTAATCATGTGGAGGGAGAAGGGTGAGAAGGGTGAGTGGTTTGTTGCCCAGGAGCCAGTCACAGGCGTTGCGTCACAGGTGAGGACGGCGGATGAGGCTTACGCTAACCTCTTGGAGGCGCTGGAGCTTTACTTGGAGGATTATCCAGAGTTGAGGGAGAAAGAGCTTATGGGGAGGATAATGGAATTCCACAAGGCTTATGCCAAGCTTGAGCTTGAGCGTCGCGCGGAAAGGCTCAGAGAAGTATTGGGGGAGGTCAACCCGAGAAGAAGGGGCAGGAACCTTTATTAGCCCCATTGTGTGTCATTGTGTTTGGTGGGCTCGGGTTTCCGTCAACGGTAGTGCTGTGACCGGCAACGGGGGTGGAGTTGCTGCCGTGAGGCTTGAGCATCGCCGTGATGACCCGCCCCGTATCACAACGATACAGGACGGGAGAACGGTAGCTCATGGTTTTCTCCATGATCTCTTCTACTAATTTGAGAATGCGGGAAGGATCTTCTTCTAAGTTAAAGACTAGGGTCTTTCCTCTCCCTCTCCCGAGGCCTTTTCCCGAGAAGTGACGGGACCTTGTATTTCTAATTTTGGGGTTACATAGTGCACTATGTGCCTCATTGTTTTTGGAGGTAGGCCTAACTTGTAACATGCTTCTTTATATAGCTGGTAGACTGCACCATTCATTGGTGTTGTCTCGCTCTTCTCGAGTAGGGTCAGCATGTCACGGTCTACAATTTCCATAGCTTCTCTAATGTCCTCTTCTGTAACTTGTTTTGAAGCTCTGAACCCTGCCTCTTTAAGGACTCTTAAGCCCCATCGTAGGTCACGACCTGTTTTTTTGATCAATGCCACCAAATAATTTGTTGCCCTCTGGTATTGTACTCCCTGAAATACACGATTCCGAGATAACCTTAAACCTTAGTACTTTAAGCGTTTTAGTATATCGACCCTACTAGATATTACGACAAAGGCCACATTGTCTTTTCCAGTAAGCCCGTTATTGTTTCGTCAGTCGCTGACAAAAGGAAAAATCCACATACTTCTTCTTAACACCAACCCACCTCCCTCCAAAAATAAATAAAACGTCAAACAAATTCATACTCTAAACCGAGCCTCTTCGAGAAGAACTTCGAAAAGAAAATCTCATCTTCACCATCATCAATCACGAAACCATTCCTGCCAATCTCTGTTACAACCCCCTCATAAACCCTTCCACTAACATCAAACCTCACATATTCACCAACCTTCAAATGCTTCATAAACTCTTCAATATCCATACCCAACCACCTCCTCAACCCTACAAATTATGAAATATTTCATTAAATTATATAAGGGGTCGCTAAAAATACTCCATATAATGGTAATAAAGTAGGAGTCGAATGTCAAACCCTTCCTTTAGTAGCCTGATCACTTCAAGGAGGAGATCCTTAATAGAATCCCCATATTGTGCTTGAAGAATAGCAGGCCAGATCAGATTGTACTATTCCCTTAAAAACACTTCACTTTTTATTAGTGCTTATACCTTTGTATTTTTCTAGCGTCTCCTTGTAAAATCTCCTCAACACCCAAATTTCTCCAAATCGCTCATACTTGTCCCTACAACAAATTTTAATTATGTCGTACATTACCGCCTTTTTAGGCATTGCTTCGTCCAGCACTTCGGGATTCTTCACCTCGACATTAAAGAGTTCTTCAACTAGATTATTTACCTCGGCTCTAACCTCCCTATATGAAATCCACTCTACGATTTCGCCCTTTATCTTGAGATGTGTCGGGTCAAGTTGGGGGCGGGCATAGAAGTACGTGACTTTATACTTGCGGGTTGGAGCTGTAATGACTTTGTGCCTCCTCCGATAGATTATTACTGGCTGTTTGAGCGAGAGAGTGCAGAGTACTAAAGCAGCCTCTTCTAATGAGCTAAAACGCAAGTACCATCTTCTCTTCACATTTAGCCAGGGGCCCCTTACAATAATCTTAACGAGGGCGACATACACTTTCTCCCTTTCCTCTTTTGCAACTTTCCCTTTATCCATCCTAACCACCAACGCTCAATAAGGGCATTTCACTTCAGAGAGAAAGTTAAAATCAATCACCAAAGACTGACACACTTTATGTCCCTTTTTTGGTTAATCTAAGACCCTTTAAAGTATTCCCCTGTGGGTTCAAGTATTCGTATTATTTGTGTTGTTACTAGCCTTAGCTAGCCCCCTTTTACAGACTGACGACGTAACGGCAAAGTACTTTCCCCTCTCTTTTTTCGCCCATTTTTCAAAGAATTTATACATCTCGTTAACGTCTTTACATTCTTTAATAACTTCCTCTTTACCGGAAGAGAACCCGATAACCTTTCCCCCTATGCCAACAAAGTATCTACACATTCTTCTTTAATACCCCGTAAATGTGAATAATGAATGGCAAGCCGTACTCTCTTTATATGTTTATTTTCCATTTCCCTTTGTATTCCTATAATCGAGAAATGTTGTCATTTCCCTTCCCTATCTTATTGTTTGTTTTTGCCTTAATTATTTTGCCTCATTAAAATCCTATTAATCACCCATTTTCTCCTAACTTCTGTGACCTTTCAGAGGAATAATTTTTATAAAACTTAAATACTAATTTTTGTTGACTACAAGCCATATTGCCGGTTGTAGTACAACTGGTGTTGTTGTCTTTGTACTCCCATCCACATTGGGGGCACCAACCATAGGCCCTAAGGCCAAACGGAAACAGCCCACCTAGAGGGATTACACTAAAACCTCACAAATTACGGCTACAAAAGCTACAAAACCAACAAAAGACACCAACTAGAGAACAGCCTTTAGAGCGGGGAAGAAGTCACTCAAATTCCCAAGTCAATATTATTATATATAGCAAGTGCGCTAACTACTATTCGGTGGGATTCGTGGGGTTTAGGAAGTGAATCCTTGGTTTTGACCCGAGAGAGTTTTATGAATTAAAGACAGCCCTAATTCGGCTTGAGAAAATTGAAAAAGAGATACAAGAGCTTAGAGAAAGCATGAAAGAGCTCCAAAAATGCTCAATGACAAGGCCGATAAGCAGGCTCTAGATTTACTCTCACAGGTGCTTGAAACTGAACGAAAGATCGTTGATTCATTAGAGCAGAAGGTTAAGGAGATAAAACTAAAATTCGAGACTTTAGAGCTATCGACAGAGGTTCAAAAAGTCCAAGTGGATGATTTTGAGCTAGAAGAGAGGTTAGTTAAGCTTATTTCACAGGGGCATAATTCACCCACCGAACTAATACGTATGCTTGGCATTTCGGCAGATAAGCACTATCAGATAATCAACAGGCTAATAACAGAACGAAGGATAAAGAAGATTAGAAAAGGGCGCAAAGTCTATTATATATTGACAGAAGAGTAAATATGCTATGCATTCGGAAATAATTCGGAACCGAATATTTAGTAATCATTAGGACACACTCCATAGACCCCACTAAAATGCCCCTTGTTGTACACTCAGTTATGTTGGTTACCTAAGCTAAAAAGGCCCGAATTAAGCCGAATAGCCAAGATAGTCCGTATACTTCACGAAACTGACAAATCATAGGCTATTATAACCATTCTAGGCCAGAACGTTTTCTAGTATAGCGCGTGGGGTAGTACCCAAGGACCCCTACATGTTCCCATGACACTCCCCATGGTCTTGGAGATTGACTCGGATAGGGCACAACCAAACTCTTACCTTTTTCTTTTGAAAGCCTCGCCCTTCAGGGTGGGGAAGATAACTGAATAAGCTCAGAAAAGAAAACAAAATATACTCACCCTTTCGGAAGAAAAGTCCTTTTTACTTTTAAAAGCCTAAGGTGGGGCTTATACTCTTTTCTCCAAGTCCATAGCTCCATTTGCGACTCTCTTCCCAACGAACTCAGCTACCCTCCGGGAGAGAGTTTCTCCAACCCCTGCCCCTCTTCAATAATTCCGCGAAGTCCTCAATTCTATCAACCTCCTCAAGCTCGATTATAAACCTTCACGGCAACCACCAGACAACAGCCCACAAAACAGCATAACACCAAGAGCCAGCTCCAACAACAGGCCTTAAATAATTATTGCATCATTTAATCATTCAATTATTCAATTATTTCATTATTTAATCATTGCATTATTTGATTATTTAATCATTTAACCATTCAATTATTCAATTATTTAAACAGCACAATAAATATTTATTTAACCAAGTGCGGGGGGCAACCAAAACCAAACCAAAACAAAAACCAAACCATTTGGGTTTTGGGTTTGGTGTTGTCTCGCAAGGGTGGTGGGTGCGGATGATGGTTCATAACCTGTTCTGTTTCTGTTGGTTGGTCGCCTTCTGTTGGTGATGGTGCCATTTGGTTCAATTATTCTGGTATGGTGGTGCTGGTTTCATTTGTGGTGTAGTGTCCATATTGTGCAGTGTTTCCTGTTGTGGCGAGTGGTCTCATTTGATTGCTTCTTCTTGTTTGATTGCTTTGGTGTAGGTCTTGTCGTATTCCATGTGTAGGCCGAGGGTTTTCTCGACTATGTTTTCGATTAGTGGTGTTGGGTCTTCTTCCGTGAGTGGGATTATTGTTTTGATTTTTCTCTGCAAAGTTCTGGAGTGTGGTGAGGTCTTTGGGCTGGTAGTTTTTGAGTGTGAAGTAGCCTGTTATGTTGATTTTGTCCGTAGGCCGTTGTGAGGAGTAGGACTGTTTTCTTGTCAAGCCTTAGGGTGAGGGCTTGTGGTTCTGGCTGGTGGAGCGGTCTTAGGGTGATTGTTGCCGTTTTCGTGATTATTGCGTCGAGGATTGTGATTTTTGGAAGCCAGAGCGTCTTCGTGTTTGGCGGGGCCTTGTGTTCCAAGTAGTCGCCTGTTTTTGTCCTTATACCGTAGATTTGACCGATTTCCTCCCCCGTATCGAACTGGACTGTGTAGCCAACTGGTGCTGGATATATTCTCGCTGGGAGCTCCTGTCTGTCTTCTGCCGTTGCGAGTGTTGTTGTAATCATGAGGATTATTATTAGGAGTGCCCGCTTCTTCATTGAGCCCGCCCTTTATTTTCTCTCCTAAACCGTCGTTCCTACGCTCAACAAAAATGTTGAGCGTAAAATCGTGCAGAAGTGGCGAAATTAACGCTCAACAATTTCGTTGAGCGTTTGAGTGTTAAATAATCATTCAAGTATTTGATTAAATATGCAATAATTATTTGATTATTTAAATGGTTAAATAATTATTTCAGCGTGTGAACTACCTTGAAATAATTAAATAATGCAACAATTAAATAATTATTGGTTTCAGCCTGGAGAAAGCGAGAAACACGTGCATACCTTGAATATTTGAATAATTAAATAATTGTTCAATCAAATAATGCAATAATTATTTGATTAAATAATTAAACGGTTATTCAACGCTCACTCTCAACAAATTTGTTTAGCGTCCATAGGATACTGTCAGGATAATTTTGGCATCACCTCCTGGAGCAATTCAGAAATGTCACTGGGAGGAGAACCAAATCGAGAATGGGTTCGAACAAAATTATACCAGAGGGCAAACAGGAAAACAAACCTGTGAACTCTCCCCCAGTCCTTACTCCTGAACAGAAGTGCCCTCTCTTTAACAGTCCTGAACCAGCCTTCAACACTGCTCCTTGATCCGATATGAACAAAATCCGACCCAAGAGACTTAAAAGCAGACTTGTACCAAGGCCCGCCATCAACCAGAAAAATCGGCTGGCCCTCACAGGATTTTAAAACAAGCAGAATAAACTCCCTGGCAATCCAATAGTTTCTGGTTGTTGTAATCCAGACTGCCAAAACTTCCCTGCTCTCAACGTCAATGGCAGCCCGGAGATACTTTTTCTGCCCATTAATCTTTATTACAGTCTCGTCAACTGCAACTCTGTTTTTCACTGCTGGTAAATTGTTTTTGCGAGTTTTTTTACTGTCTTCTAGCTGTGTGGCTGATTTCCAGGATTTCTGCGATTTGCCTGTAACTGAGGCCTCGCAGGTATAATTCTACTGCCCTGATTTTCTTTTCTGGGGGATTTTATTCCAACAAAAAGGTTTTAAGGCTGAAAACAGCAAGTAAATAATGGTTTCAGCCTTCATGCTTCCCCCTTTCTTTTCTGAAGTGTTATCAGCAACTTAAGCCTAACGTCCTACTGCCTATCCTGACAGTATCTTTCGCTACACCAATAACTTATTTAATCCCCTACTCCCTGATTCTTTTAGGTGGTTTTAATGGCCCACTGGCTCTGCATAACCAATAGGGATAACTGGGAGATAATAAAGGAGAAGAACATATGGGGTGTCCCTAGGAGGCACGAAAATACCATGAAGAGGGTGAAGCCAGGAGATAAACTCGTCATCTACGTCAAGCAGGAAAACAGGAAGGGAGAAATCCTAGAGCCAATGATAGTCGGGATATTTGAGGTCGTAAGCGAGCCCTATACTGATTCAACCAGGATCTTCAAGGCCCACACCCCAGGAGAAACTTACCCAATAAGGGTGAAGATAAAGCCCCTGAAGATTGGGGAGATAAAGTTCAAGCCCCTAATTCCCAAGCTGAAGTTCATAAAGAACAAGAAGAGGTGGAGCGGGCACCTAATGGGCAAGGCCATGAGAGAAATTCCCGAGGAAGACTACAGGATGATAGAGAGCATGTTGGGATGAATTCCTTCCAGAACATCAGTAAAAAGAGATCCCAGCTAAACCATATACCTCCCTTCTTTTTCATCACGGAAAAGTTTGCAGACCTTAAACTCGTCTCAACATACTTCTACCTTCAGAATTCTATTCAGGGTAAGAGATTCGATGAAAGAAGGATCAAGAGTGGAGTGGTGTAGGAGAATTCATACTAGTAACAAAAACGACAGTAGGTGCAGGAGGAAACGGTTCGTAATGAAGAACTCCTCCATAATATCTATGCCTCAAGCAAATCTCCTTCTATTGGCGCTCAAAATAAGGGGAAAGGCTATCGTTGAGGTTAGGTACGAAGGCAAACTAACCCCCTTTGAGCCTTTCACGAGCTACGTTGAGTTAAGGGAAGGAGGGAGCATCTTTAGGACTTCGTACACTAGGAATGAGATTGTACTTTCATCAATGTGGCTACTGAAGGAGCTTGGGAGCTTCAAGAGTTACGAGGCCGAGATAAAGACGCCCAGAGGTGCAATAATAGACGAGAAAAGGGA
Organism: Pyrococcus kukulkanii; assembly: GCF_041647995.1. NCBI lineage: Archaea > Methanobacteriati > Methanobacteriota > Thermococci > Thermococcales > Thermococcaceae > Pyrococcus > Pyrococcus kukulkanii. The sequence goes on along the minus strand of NZ_JARRIB010000003.1, from coordinate 391,765 downwards.
AGGATTCTGGATCAACAATGATGACTACTTCTTCTCAAACAATTCCATGAATCCCGTAATAATTCTGGGGAACTTCTCCCGTATAAAGAAGGAATACTTGAGGGTTTCCATCGAAGTGTACAATGCTAATAAGGGTACAGCTGACACGATAACCTCAATCATAAGGAACTACTCCCAATTCCTTGATTATCCATTAAGGTATTCTACCTTGAAAGCCTAAGCCAAAAGGCCGGTTTTGAGTTCCCGAGGGGAATAATACTCGTGCACCCAGAAAGGAATGAAATCTTGTTGCTTGCCCACGAAATAGCTCACGTATGGTTCGGCGACTATGCATCCTTTGGAAGGGTCGATAAGAGCTTGGCGAATTACCTAGCTATAGTTTGCACGGGCTCATATGGCCTAATCGATTACGTTGAGAACTCTTTGGCGAATTCCACTTACTCTTTGGTCAGGATATACGAGGGAAATGTATTCAATCCCAAGGCTGAAGCTGAAATATATTACCAAGGAGCTTCATTTTCAGATCCCTTCAGTTTGTTCTTGGGAATGAGACTTTCTTCGAAGGGTTGAGGGAACTCCTAAGGGCATGCCACAATAGGGAGTGCAATTTAACAGATATTCAGGGGATCTTTGAAAGGGTTAGTGGACGGGATTTGGACTGGTTCTTCAGGGAGTGGTTTTACTCGAAGGAAATGCCTCGCTATAGGATAAGTAACCTAAGAGGATCTTTAGAATTCGATATCATCGATGAGAGCAATTTTACGATGCCCGTGGAAGTTCAAGTAATAACCCCAACCAAGAGCTTCACAAAGAAGATTATGGGTAAATGGAAGTGCAAGAGTGAAATTTGATCTTAAAGAGAAACTAGTGGAGATAACCATAGATCCAAATGATTGGATAATAAATGAGAACGGTGAAGAAATCATCGATGGGATAAAGGTAAGTTACAATTAGTTACAGCTCCACAGGCCTAGCTTTTTCTTCCTCGCTTCTTCCTCAACTCTCAAGTACTCTCCCATCTTGTCGAACCTCTTCTCATAAAATACCCTAGCCAACCCCTTCTCGAGTATCAGCTCGTTCACATCGGTTCCGTTGAGGTATACATAGGCGAGAAGCCTGCCGTATTTATCTTTCCTCTCCTGCTTCGAGTCAAACTCCAAGGTCACCTCCCTGCCCAGGGTAACGTTAGCTAGGAACTCCTTCGCTATATTGGCATAGTTAACTAGGCAGGTGACATTGTGAACTCCCCTGTACTCGCCTGGCCTCATGAGCTCTGGTTCAAGTTCTGGGGCATCTATTCCAACGAGCCTGACCTTCACAACTTCCCCGCTGTCGAGCTTCACGTAGAGTGTATCACCATCAACTACCCTAACGACTTTCCCGTGTAAAACCTGGGGCTGAGGAGACAAGCATCCGAGGATTAAGAACACCAGAATTAAGCTACCTATTCTTCCTAGTTTCCCATACGACCCTGCCATCCTTCCTTACCACCTTCAGTATCCTGTGGTAGGGTATCTGGGTCTCTCCAACGAAGAAGTAGCCATGGCCGAGCTCGATCAGCTTAACGGGAATTCTCCTCACGTTACCGTAAGCTCCCCTGTGCTCTATCACGATATAGTAATCTTCCTCGTTTTCCCTGGGATCGTACTTTATCTTGGCTAAGACCTCCTTAACGGTTCCCTTCCTCATACGAGCTCCCCCAGGATCCTCTCAAGGTTTCTCCTCCAGTCCTTTATTATCTTTCCGTGCCCAGGAAGACCCAGCCTGACCCTGAACTCGCGCAGTTCCTCCAAGGATTTAACTAGCTCCTCAAAGTTGCCTGTGGGTAGGTCAGTTCTCCCGTAAGCTCCTAGAAAGACGGTATCTCCGGTAAACATTATCTCCTCCTCCTCGTAGTACAGGCACGAGCTTCCTTGGGTGTGACCTGGGGTGTGTATTAACCTAAGCTCAATACCACCCACCTTGAGGTAATCACTATCCTTCAGCTTTATTTGAACCTTCTGAGGCCTAAACCTCCTCCCGTAATAGAAGGACAGGATTACGTAATCATCTCCTTCCTCTAAGGTCTTAGCTGTGAGCTCGTGAGCAACAAATACAACATCAATTCCTTTCTCGTTAAAGTACCTCTTGAAGGCTTCGTTGCCACCTACATGATCGAAGTGCTCGTGGGTGTTGAAGATGTACACCCTCTCAACGTCGAGGTAACCCTCTCCCTTCGCTACGTCGATGTACTTGTTCCAGTAGACCCCTGTTCCAGTGTCAACTATTAGGACCTCTCTACCGCTCTTGAGGAAGTAGACGTTTGAGTCGAGGTGAACCCCCTTTAGCATCAGGATGTTCGGCTCTATCTCGATGGGTATCATACAACGCCTTCCTCCTCAAGCTTCTTCGCCAATAGGGCTACCTTTAGTATCCCTTCAAGTATGCTTGGGAAGTTAGGGATTTCGCCGAACTGGGCGAAGAGCGTTCCATAGCTCGAGTGCCAAGCATCTACCTGCTTCCTATCTTTGGCAGTGATTATGTAAACCACCCATCCCCTCTCCTCAAGCCACTCGACCAGCCTCCACGCATCTTCCATGTTCCTAACTTCAATTCCGAACTTCTCCCGGACTTCTTTTATCAGCTCTTCCACTTTCTCACCTCCAGAAGAGGGCTCCAGGGGGGACCGCCTCCTCATCCGGGGGAGCGAAGCCGTCAGGAGGGGTTAAACTCTTCATCGCCCATCTTGAGTAGTCCTAAGTGGTTCATAAATATTATTTAACCTTCGGCTATGTCCTTTTTGGAGGTGACAAATTTTGAGCAATAATTCGGAAGTTGAAATTTCCCTTGCAAATGGTAAAATAGTTGTCAAGCTACCAATAACCAGACCTACTTCGAAAGTTCGAGTTAAGAAAATTGAGAACGGCATAGGAATTCCAGTGCCTCCAAGAAAAACACATTTTCCAGAGAGGGAAGATGAGTTGAGGGCATATTACATTGAGTGGCAGATATCATATTCAAAAGATGGCTTATATGATTATGAGTTGTCAAAAATTGTGAAGTTAGCGTACAGGGCTGGTATTCTCTCTGAGAGGGATATAAAAGAACTTCTAGAATTTGTTGACGGTGTCAGTTCGTACCTTGAAGACAAGGGGATTTGGCGGAAGAGCACTAAGCGTTGCCTTCATGGTTTTGAACTCTATGAGGAAGTTTATCCCGTCGCAAAGAAGGAGTTACCGACTGGGGAATTCATCGAGATAGTCTTAAAGCACAAACAACGAGCAGTTGGCTACCAGTCAATGGTCTATGTGTGTATTCCACTAACAAATATCCGACCGAGTTTGGCGGGAAGGAGCGCGAGGAAGAATGAGATAGTTGAGTACGAAGTTCCTCCAGAACTAATAAAGGAGACCCTGAAAGCGTTTATCATAGCTTCCGAATCTCATAAGAAGGATGTTATCGGGTTTCTACTAAGGAGTGTTAAAGGCTGACCTAGAAATGGGATTTTGTTGTGTGTTAGCGTTAATTTAGAGCAACTTGGGCCTCCAAGGGAAAGGAGGAATCCTATGGTAGGGATCAGGGTTTGATAATAATGCTGGGCTAGTGTTAAGTTGTCGATTGGTGGTTATAAAAATTTTGTAGGGCTCTTCGGAATTACAACCGATGGTCTATGCCCTTAAGTTTTGTCGGAGACTCTAGCATTATTGGGAAACCCATAAGACATCTAAGGGATAACGATAGAGCTTAGTACTGCAAAGTTTAGGTGGCTGATGCTAATCTCTCATGAAAAATCTTCTCGGTTTTATCTAGATCCGATAGGGAGGTTATTGTGAAATTTTTGGAATATTGTTCCTAATCATCTCTTCTATCTCCTTTTTAATTTCCTCCAGTACCTTTTTTGCTCTGTGAATCTTGCCCTCTTTCCTTAGTCGGATAATTTCTCTGTACGCCTTTTCACACTTTTCGAGAAAATCTTTTGGAGGAATTAAAACGGGAATTCTCTTCAATTCTCGCTGTGGAATCGTTATTGTCCCAACCCCGCGTGCGTACTTTAATATCTGCTCTCTAATCGTTGGAGTTTGCAAGTAAAATGCCAAATAAAATGGATTTATTTTATCTGATTTGACTGTTAAAATGTAGCTCCAATCATCCACAACTCCTTCTTCCTCTTTTGACGCAATGACCGCTGTTCTGCCAATTGTCCCTACACCAACTCTAACGAAAACTACCTCACCAACCCGAGCGTGCGCGCTCTTCTTGTACATTTCCGAGTTTGGTTGAACGAATTTCATGTCTCTCTTAAAATCAATACCCAAGGGTGTTACAACCTTTGCGGATATAAATGGAATGCCACTCTTTGAGAATTTTCTCTTTTCTCCGTACTCTGTTCTTCCACTTCTTATCTCAACTAGTTCCCCTAATGGAACGCTGTTCGCTAACTCGAGATGACTTTGTAGGTAAAACTCTGGGTACAATATTGAGTCGACGATCTTTACCCTTTTCCCTATTGCGTTGATCTTTGCCAACGTTAAACTGTGAATTGAATTAACCTTAGCCATGAGAACTTCTCCATTGTGAGGTCCACCTTTTTTCGCGAACAAAATTGCGGTTCTTGCTGAAGTTCCTTCAAAAATATTACGTGGAAGAGAAACAATTGCCAGAACCCGTGAATTCTCCAATATAAAGTCCCTAACATATTTCAAGCCAGTATTTGAGAATACTCCAAACGGCAGTATTACTCCAATGATTCCTCCGTCTCTAGCACACCTAAAGAATTTCTCGAGGAATAATATCTCGATAGCTTGACTCTTCTTTCCTTTTCCAAGTTCAAAATTTGATAAGATATCTTTATCCGTTATTCGCCCATACTTAGCTGAAAAAGGAGGATTGCCTACTACTATGTCGTACTTCCCTTCGTGGGGGAGCTCTGAGAGACCATTCTTTATGAATATCCTATCTTTTATGTCCTTTGGGGCCCTATCTTTAACTGATGGGTCAATATCGAATCCATAAACTTCAAAACCCTTTTCCTTTAAGTACTTCAAAAATACGCCTTCTCCACATGCAGGGTCGCATGCAAGATTTGTTTTTCTGTTATCAAGATGGTTGCACGCAAATTCAATTATGAATTTGGCAACCTTCGGAGGCGTAAAAAATTGTCCTAACTTTTTTTCTTTCCTCTTGAAATGCTTTTCTTTCTGAGATGTCATGCACTTTCCACTCCTGAAATTTTCTGAGGATTGGTTTTATTTTTGAAGTCAGCTCTCTTATAGAGTTTAACTCCCAAATTAAAAATCTAACCTTACTCCCATTTCAAAGGTATGGGGATGTGATGATCCAAATCAATTCGAAAAGTTTATATATTCGAACTGCATTAGTTCGTATTGAGAACAAAAATAAGGAGGAGATCGAAATGGTAGTGATAGGAGAAAAGTTCCCAGAAGTTGAGGTAAAGACCACCCATGGGGTAATTAAGTTGCCTGACCACTTCGCAAAGCAAGGAAAATGGTTCGTCCTCTTCAGCCACCCCGCAGACTTTACCCCTGTTTGTACGACAGAGTTCTATGCAATGCAGAAGAGGGTTGAAGAGTTCAGAAAGCTTGGCGTTGAGCCCATAGGGCTTAGCGTTGATCAGGTTTTCGCTCACATCAAGTGGATGGAGTGGATAAAGGATAACCTCGGCGTTGAGATTGACTTCCCTGTTATAGCCGACGACAGGGGAGAGCTCGCTGACAAGTTGGGCATGATCCCAAGCGGTGCCACAACAACCGCTAGGGCGGTCTTCGTGGTTGATGACAAGGGAATTATAAGGGCCATCGTCTATTATCCGGCCGAGGTCGGAAGGGACTGGGACGAGATCCTCAGGCTCGTCAAGGCCCTTAAGATAAGCACGGAGAAGGGAGTTGCTCTTCCGCACAAGTGGCCGAACAATGAGCTCATCGGGGACAAGGTCATTATTCCACCAGCCTCAACCGTAGACGAGAAGAAGCAGAGGGAAGAAGCCAAGGCCAGGGGAGAGATCGAGTGCTACGACTGGTGGTTCTGCTACAAGAAGCTTGAGTGATTTCCCTTCTTTTTATTACCTTCTTTGGAAATTTAATCCGCACGATTCTTAAGAATCTTGTTATTGTAGCTAACTTGAGCTCCGTGGTGCTTTATAAGACGAGATTATATAGTTGTGAGAATGCGCTCAGCTTTAGTGAAAGATTCTGGTATTCTAAGGAGCATCATTGGACTTGAAGATTAGTACCCAAAAATGCCCCAAAATGCTTAAAAAATGATCCCCTCAGTTACACATGGAGGTGGTTTAATGCTCAAAGTTGATGATCTCCATGTGGCCGTTGAGGGTAGGGAAATACTGAAAGGTGTGAGTCTTGAAGTTGGTAGGGGCGAGTTTCACGTTATAATGGGGCCAAATGGTTCTGGAAAATCAACACTTGCCCTCACAATTGCCGGTCATCCAAAGTACAGGGTAACCCGGGGAAAGATAATCTTTGAGGGCGAGGATATCACGGAATATTCTCCCGATGAGAGGGCCAAGAGGGGAATTTTACTCGCATTTCAGACCCCACCTGAGGTTGAGGGTGTCAGGATAATCGACTTTCTCGCTCAGGTTCTTGCCGAGATTAAAGGGATTGACATAGGAGAAGCCTACGATCTCATAAAGGAGAAGGCCGAAGATCTCTGGTTCAAGGGAGAAGACCTTAAGAGGTTCGTTAATGTTGGCTTTTCGGGCGGTGAAAGAAAAAGGCTTGAGCTACTTCAGGCTTTGCTTCTTGAGCCAAAGCTCCTCCTTCTGGATGAGCCCGACAGTGGGGTTGATGTTGATTCCCTAAGCGTCATAAGCAGAAAGATTGAGGAGTTGCACAAGAAAGGAGTTTCAGTAATCCTGATTACCCACTACGGGAGGATACTCAAGCACATCGATCGGGAGAACCTGAAGGTTCACGTCATAAGGAATGGTAGGATAGTGAAGAGCGGAGGAGCCGAGCTCGTTGACTTGATCGAGAGAGAGGGATTTAAGGCAGTCTTTGGAGGTGAGAACGGTGAGTGAAACACTCACTTTATCCGATGCTAAATCCATAATCGAGAACCAGATTGAGGATCTCGCGAGGAGGAATAGGGAGCCTGAATGGATGACGAGGATAAGATATAGGGCCCTTGAAGAGTTCATTCATGCTCCCCTCAACGATCCAATTATCGATGAACAAACACTTCTCCACTTCATAGCCAAGCCTGAAATTGAGGGCTTGCCCGAGAAAATTGAAAGCTTAGATGACTTGCCCCCAGAGATGAAATCTCTACTCGATAGACTTGGAATTAGTGAGGTGGAGCAGAAGTACATAGCGGGTTTGGCGGTTCAGACTGATACGGGAGTAATCTACAACCAGTTCCTTCAGGAGTGGGCTAAAAAGGGCTTGATAATTCTTCCAACAGAGGAAGCCGTGAGGAGATATCCAGACGTCGTAAAGGAGCACTTCCTTAAGCTGTTTAATGCTGGAGAGAGCAAGCTTACCGCTTATCACACCGCAGTGTGGAATGGCGGAATATTCCTCTACCTAAAGGAGAACCTCAAGGTTCCTTTCCCTCTACACTTATTCTTCCTCATCCAGGAGAGTTCCCTAGCCCAGGCCCCTCACATCATCATAGTAGCTGAGAGAAATAGTGAGGTTCACCTAATAGAGGGATGCACTGCCCCTATACTTGTTAGGCACTCCCTCCACTTGGACATGACCGAGGCTTATCTCCATGAGAACGCCAAGGTTAGGCTGACCGTTTTACAGAACTGGCCAGAGTACGTTCACACGAGGCCCATGACTAGGGCTAGGATAGGGAGAAACGCTCAGTTCCTGAATACGACGGTTAGCTTGGGGGCCGGAAAGAGCAACATAGCAAATCCAAAGTACTGGGTTAGTGGGAACGGCTATGTAGAGCTTAACGGAATAATATTGGGCCAGAAAGACTGGTACATTGATTTAGGGGGAGAAATGCATTTACAAGGCGAAGGGGCAAGTGGCATAAACGCCAGTAAGGCAGTCATAATGGACGAGTCTACCGTCATAACTAGAGGGGTGATAAGGGCTGAAGCTCCGAAGACCAAGGGGCATATAAGCTGTGATGCCCTGCTTATGAGCGATAAGGCTAGGATGGAGACATATCCAGGACTGGTTAGTTTAGTGGATGATGCCGAGCTAAGCCACGAAGCTGCAATAGGAAAGATAAGAGAGGAGGAGCTCTTCTACCTTATGTCAAGGGGGCTTAGCGAAGAAAAAGCGACTCAGCTAATCGTTAAGGGCTTCCTCGAACCAATGCTCAAGGATATTCCAGTTGAGTTCTTAGTTGAGATACGGAAGATAATCGAGCTAGCGGTCAGCGGGGGGATGTGATTCCTCGTTTCCCACCTTTCATTAAACTTAGATAAGCCCAGGGAGAGGGCATGAAGGGGCTCAGAATAAAAGAGAAAGTTGGAGATTAAGGTAACGCCTTAGTTTTCTGAATTTGGGATGATCGTTAAAATGAAAACTAGGAGTTTCATGAGCTAACTGACCTCTTCCCCGCCGTAAACGGCGAGGCTTCCAACCAACAAAGAAGGTGATGAATCTGATATTATGGATGAGGGATTTCAAACCTTAAGGTTGGAGCTTTGTTTTTCTGAAAATTCTTTAGGCTTAGAAAGGTAGAGATTCTCAAGATCCCCCTAGACAGGTAACTTCAATCCCCTGAAGAAAAAGCAGTCTTAGCCTGGGGAAGAACGCTAGAGGTAGAAGTGGAAAGGGAGAAGCCCGGCCTTCAGGTGCAGGGCAGGTTACCTTCCTTAAACCTCTTGACAAGGTTCTTGGTTACCTGAGAGATGACAGTACGGGAGAACTCATGAGCTCGTTAAAGAATTCTTTGAGTTGAGCTGGAAGAGAAATATCACAAAAGATGAGGTTTATAGTGGGAGGGAAAGATTAGAACCAAAAGCGCGGGCTGAAAAAGGGCCTTGGTCTTAAGAAACTCCTAATGAGCATAATCACAACTAGGGCTATTGCATATGGAGCCGCAACGAGGAAGAGCTTGAAGAGTATGTACAACATTGCAATTAATAGGATCACATCGATTAGCCAGTACGGCCCACCAAATGGGGAATAAGGGAAAAAGCCCCTTCCATAACCTCTACCCATGCCTCTTGGCAACTACCTCACCACCACCAGCCGTACAGCCACCTTAGGGTTCTTCTGCTTGGCATCCCTGTCCACGGGCAGTAACCCAGTCTTGCTCCCCAGCCTCTACCGCCTCTGCCCCAACCTCTTCCCCATCCTCTTCCTCTACCCCAGCCACGACCCCAACCTGGGCCCCACCAGTAGTAGGCCGGAGCTACTGGCTGAACTGGGGTTGCTGGGGCAACGGGAGCTGGGGTAATTGCGGGTGCGGGAGCAAATACCCTGGGCTGGGCTGGAGCTCCCTGGGTAACTACCTTAACGGCATCTTCAACCTTCGTTCCTGGGGCCACTGTGTAGAGTCTTATTCCTGCAGCCTGAATAGCTCCCATTGCGTTTGGCCCAACTTGCGGTGCTACTATCGCCTCGACTCCCTCATTTATGAGCGTTTGCACAGCTAGTGGGCCTGCGCCACCAGCGGCTGTAGCAGCTGGGTTCTGAATTACCTTAGTGTTTGTAATGTTACCTTTTTCATCAACGTCAGCGATTAGGAAAGCTGGGGCTCTCGCAAATACTGGAGCAACTGTGTCTTCCAAACCTCCTCCATTTGTTGGAACAGCAACCTTCACCATTGTCACCACCAATATTTTGTGCATATGCTCACAAATATAAAGTTTTCGGTTGGCCTAATTTTATGGTAAAGAGCTTAGGAATTTTTCAGCATGAGGAAATAGGAAAAAGAAAAAGTTTTACTCTACCCTAAAAGTTCCTCCGAGGAATATCTTTGGTATTTTAACCCTAATTGTCTTCTTGGGGTCGACAAGCTGGCTTATTTGGACATCCATCACCAGGCTGGCAAGCATATAAGCCTCATCCCACGATAACCCCGTCCTTTCCATAATAAATTTGACTCCCTGGTTAACTGCTTCCCTAATCGCCTCTTCGAGGTTCTCATGGGAAACAAGGATATAGTAAGCTTCACTCGTTTCAACGATCGGCCACTCTATCTTCCAATCAACGACGTCAACTTTCACAGTAACCCTTCCACTAACTTCACAGGCAGAGACACAAACCTCTCCGTCGGCCATGACTGCATGGAGATCCCCTAAGGCAAGGTAAGCTCCATCTTTAAACACGGGAAAGTACACCGTTGATCCTATGGTTATGAGGTTAGTGTCCATGTTGCCTCCATGTTTCCCTGGTGTCCCTGTTGGAATTTCCTCTTCAGAAGCAACTCCAATGACTCCTATCATTGGTTTAATGGGAATTCTCAGGCCATTAAAGTGCACAAATCCATCTCTGATTTCACAAACCTTTGTCTTTGGTTCCCTGACTTTATCCCCGAGAACTCCAGCCCCTGGAGCTGTCACTATCACTCCCCTATCTGCAACTTCTATATCCAGAACCTTAACCTTCAGAGCCATCCCCCTCTTCGCACCCTCCACGTACACTGGACCTGTTGCTGGATTCACCCTTGAGAAGTCTATTTTTTCGATCGTATCATTTTCAGTTTTGATTTGTCCTCCTAAGGCGTCTAAGGTTTCAAATATTACAATATCTCCGGGTTTTGCCCTTGCAACTTCTTTCATGTTGGGACCAAAAGAGTATACATGTTTTTCTTTCGGGACAACTATCATAGATCTCACCAAGATTAATAATTCAACAATGCTTATAATTCTCTTTGGGGTTAAACTTAGCATGGAAGGATTAAACTTAGCGTTTGCTGGAGGTCTCTTTGTTGCCCTTGCAACTTCCCTGGGAGCCCTCCTCGCAGTATTCGTTAAAAGGATTCCAGCTTGGGGTATAGACTTCAGCTTATCGTTTGCGGCTGGAATAATGCTTGTTGCAAGCTTTACTAGCTTAATTCTCCCAGGAATAGAAGAGAGTAGCTTCTTAGAAGTTTCTATCGGGATAATCTTAGGAGTCGGACTGATATATCTCCTAGACATGTATCTACCTCATGAACATCTCACGAAAGGTTATGAAGGCCCTCCAAGCTTAAAGGAGAAGCTCAGGAAGGCCTGGCTCTTGGCCTTAGCGATGATTATCCATAACATTCCCGAGGGATTGGCGGTGGGAACCTCAATAGCCTTCAGCTCAAAAGAGGGATTAATAACTGCTCTAGCTATAGGAATTCAGGACTTTCCAGAAGGAACGGCGGTATCTTTACCTCTAGCGGCAGTTCAAGGGAAAAGACTTAAGCCCATTCTCCTCGGAGTCGTCAGCGGAGTTGCTGAGATGGTAATGGTCATCCTGGGCTACGCCTTCTTCTCGTCCTTCTCAGGTTTCTTGGGTTATGGAATGGGAATTGCGGGAGGAGCAATGCTCTACGTCACCGTTAAGGAGCTCATACCGGAAATTTATAAGGGAGAAACAAGTGAGACCATAGTGACACTCGGCTTCCTCACCGGGTTCTACATAATGCTTTTCCTCGATTCAACCCTGGGGTGAGAGCATGAAGTTTACCGAGAACTTTGAGAGGGCCAAGAAGGAGGCGCTAATGAGCCTGGAAATAGCCCTGAGGAGGGGAGAGGTTGACGAAGACATAATCCCCCTACTCAAGAAAATTAACTCCATGGAGAACTACTTCACGACGAGCTCGTGCTCCGGGAGAATTTCGGTCATGGAGATGCCGCACTTCGGGGACAAGGTGAACGCCAAGTGGCTCGGGAAGTGGCACAGGGAAGTTGAGTTTGAGGAGGTTATGGAAGCTATAAAGAAGCACAGGGAGGGACAGCTCTGGCTTTTGGTTAGAAGCCCCATCCTTCACGTCGGGGCTAGAACGCTTGAAGATGCAGTTAAACTTGTCAACTTAGCGGTATCGTGCGGCTTCAAGTACTCCAACATAAAGAGCATAAGCGACAGGAAGTTAATAGTTGAGATTAGATCGACGGAGAGGCTTGATGCCTTCCTGGGGGAAGGGGGAGAGTTGCTCGTCAGCGAGGACTATATAAGAAAGCTGGTAGAGGTAGCGAATGCCCAGCTTAAGAGGTTTAAGGATAAGTTGAGGAAGCTTGAGAAAAACTTATAAGCTCTCCACCCAACTTTGGCCGATGCTAATGAGGGGGGATTTATTTATCTGCTGAAATAAAATCCCTCACCTTTTCTTGCCTAGTTCTTACTATAACCCCTAGGAGGGTTCTAAAATGATAAAGGAGCCAGAGGTTAGAGAATACAATCCAGCTCAGCTTGAGGAAAAGATCGAGAAGTTCTGGAAGGAGAATGAGATATATAACAAGGTGAAGAAGCTCAGGGAGAATGGGCCAAAGTACTACTTCCTTGACGGTCCACCGTACGTTAGCGGAGCAATCCACCTTGGAACCGCTTGGAACAAGATAATCAAGGACATGATAATAAGATTTAGAACAATGCAGGGCTACAACGTCTGGAGACAGCCAGGCTATGACATGCACGGTCTCCCAATAGAGGTTAAAGTTGAGCAGGCCCTCGGGCTTAAAACGAAGAAGGACATAGAGGAGAAAATTGGAGTTGAGAACTTCATACAGAAGTGTAAGGAGTTTGCACTCAACAACCTCAGGATAATGACCGAGCAGTTCAAGATGCTTGGCGTTTGGATGGACTGGGATAATCCGTACATGACGATAAAGAACGAGTACATTGAATCAGCATGGTTCACGCTCAAAAAGGCCTGGGAGAAAGGCCTTCTCGAGAAGGACAAGAGGGTTCTTCACTGGTGTCCGAGGTGTGAGACAGCTTTGGCCGAGCATGAAGTTAGGGGAGAGTACAAGCTTAGGAAGGATCCGAGCATATACGTCAAGTTCCCGGTTGAGGGTAAGGAAAACGAGTACCTCCTAATTTGGACGACGACCCCATGGACCTTGCCCGCAAACCTTGCGGTTTCCGCTCACCCAGAATATGACTACGTTAAGGTCAAGGTCGAGTGGGAAGGGAGAGAAGAGTACTGGATACTCGCCAAGGCCCTAGTTGGCAAGGTTTTGGGAGAGATAGGGGTCAAGGGAGAGATCGTTGAGGAGTTCAAGGGTAAAGACCTGGAGGGATTGAGGTACGTTCACATCCTAATGGATGAGTATCCGAGGCAGAAGGAATTCAGGGAAAAATATGAGTGGGCCCACAGGGTAATCTTGGCCGACTTTGTGACGCTCGAGGAAGGTACGGGCTTAGTGCACACCGCCCCAGGACACGGTGAGGAAGACTTTGAAGTTGGACAGAAGTACGGTCTGCCAGTCTACAGCCCGCTTGACGACCAAGGAAAGTACACGGAGGGCAAGTGGAAGGGGATCTATGTCAAGGAAGCTGACCCTCAGATAATAGAGCACCTCAAGGAGAAAGGCTACCTCCTCAAGGCTGGAGAAATAGAGCACAAGTACCCGCACTGCTGGCGCTGTAAGACACCCCTGATATTTAGGGCCACAGACCAGTGGTTCCTCAAGGTCAGCAAGGTCAAGGACAAGATAATCAAGGAGAACGATGAAAAAGTTACTTGGTATCCGGACTGGGTTAAGATAAGGTTCGACAACGGAGTTAGGGACAGCGGGGACTGGGTAATAAGCAGGCAGAGGTACTGGGGCATCCCGCTCCCAATATGGCAAGCCGAGGACGGGGAAATTTACGTTGTCGGCTCTTGGAAGGAGTTAGTTGAGCTGGCAGTAGCGATAGAGGTCAACGGCGAGAGGATTGACCTCCCAGAGAGCTTCGAGGAGAAGCTCAAGGTTATCGAGGAGAAGCTCGGGCCGGAAGACCTCCACAGGCCCTATGTCGATGCATTCATAATAAAGGTCCACGGCAAGGAGATGAGAAGGGTTAAAGATGTAGTTGATGTGTGGTTCGACAGCGGAATAGCGAGCTGGGCTTCCCTGGGCTACCCCAGGAACAAGGAATTGTTCGAGAAGCTCTGGCCAGCTGATTTTATAGTTGAAGGAGAGGATCAGGTAACCAAGTGGTTCTACTCACAGCAGGCAGCTTCAGTTATAGCCTTCGACACAGTTCCTTACTTAAGGGTCGCAATGCACGGCTACGTTTTGGACGAGAAAGGAGACAAGATGAGCAAGAGCCTTGGAAACATAATAAGGCCTGAGGAAGTCGTTGAGAAGGCCGGAAGGGACACGTTTAGGTTCTACATGCTCTGGGCCACCAACCCATGGGAGAACCTCAAGTTCAGCTGGAAGGGAGTTGAGCAGGTAAGGAGGATGCTCAACATACTCTGGAACGTCTACGTCTTGGCGTCAACGTACATGAGCCTAGACAAGTTCGATCCAACTAAAGTGAATCCAGAGAAGTTACCCTTCAGGGACGAGGACAGGTGGATACTCTCAAGGGTTAACAACCTAATAGAAAAGGTCGAGAACGGAATAGAGAGCTTCTACCTCACGAAGGCAACTAGGGCCCTTTACGAGTTCATAGTTGAGGACCTGAGCAGATGGTACGTTAGGCTGATCAGGAAGAGGATGTGGGTCGAGGGGGATGACCCGGACAAGTTGGCTGCTTACTACACGCTCTGGAAGGTCTTTGATGTTCTCCTGAGGTTGATGGCCCCGTTCACACCGTACATAGCCGAGGAGATCTACCAGAACCTAATAAGGCCTTTCACTGGAGTGGAGAGCGTCCACATGCTCGACTGGCCCAAGCCAGATGAGAGGGCCATAGATAAGGAGCTCGAGAATGAGATGGAGTACGTGAGGAGAATAGTCGAGGCGGGCTCAGCTGCAAGGCAGAAGGCCAGGATCAAGCTTAGGTATCCAGTGAGGAGAATAATAGTCGAAACCCAGGATGAGACGGTAAAGAGGGCAGTTGAAAGGCTGAACAGAATACTGAGGGATCAGCTCAACGCCAAGGAGGTAGTGCTAGATACCGTCAAGAGGGAGATAATCGTCAAGCCCAACTTCGCAAAGCTTGGCCCAGAATTCAAGGGGGATGCAAAGGTTATAGCGAAGTGGATAAGCGAGCACGGCCTCGAGCTCTACGAGAAGGGCGAAGTTGACGTTGAGATTGAAGGGAAGGCATTCCACTTAACGAGGGATCACATAATAGTTGAAGAGGAGATTCCAGAGTTTTTCGTGATGGAGGAGTTCGAGGGCGGAAGGGTCTACGTGGACAAGACCCTAACCAGGGAACTGCTGTCAGAAGGTCTCGCAAGGGAATTCGTGAGGAGGATACAGGAGATGAGGAAGAGGCTTGACCTCGACGTGAACGACAGGATACTCGTGACGATAGAAACAACCGAGGAGAACAGGGAGCTACTCGAGGAGCAGCTCGACTACATAAAGAGGGAGACGAGGGCTACTGAGGTAATCTTTGGAGAGGCGAAGGGATACGTGGTGGAGTGGCCAGAGGTTAACGCGAAGATAGGGATTGAGAAGGTGGAGAGCTGAGACCCTTTACTTTCTCATCTAATTTTAATTTTATCATTATAACACCAGAAAGCATAGAGTTTCTCTAGTGGTCATGTCATGTGGTGAGTGATAGCCATGGATCTTATCTCCGAGTTTAATAGAAAGCTCGAAAACGCATTTGGATTTACCCTTCACAAGTACCAAGAAGCGGTTGCTAGAGAGCTTATAGATCAATTGGAGCATGGAGAGAGATTTATCACAGTGTCAATGCCAACTGGAAGTGGAAAAACAGTTCTTGAAATGCTGACAGCAGAATATCTGCTCAGCAAAGGATACAGAAGGATACTTGTCTTGGAACCAACTCGCTTTCTCTGTGACCAGATGCACTCAAGGTGGAAACAATTAGTTGAAACTGGCAAAGAATATGAAGGAAACTGCTGGAGTTTTTTAAAGAATTATAAAGTAGTTATTTCAACCCCTCAAACAGCTCTAAAGTGTGTTTCAACCCTTCAGGGAGAGTTTGATGCCGTAATAATCGATGAGGTTCACCATGCGATCACTGGGAAGTACTACAATGAGCTTATCGCAGAGCTAAGACCAAAAGTCGTCGTTGGATTCACAGCGTTGTTACCGAGTAAGAAGGCTTACAGGGCAAGCGTTAGCAAGATTGGGAAAGTTGTTGGAGAGTTAAAACTGCTTCACTACGATTTTCAAAAGCTTATCAGTATTGACTCTCAATTCAATCCTCCAAAGGCACTCGTTGATATTTTTGACTCAGAACTAGACGAAAGGGAAAGAGGAGTGTATGACTTACTGTACTTCGGAAGGTTACCGGGAGAAGTAAGGATAATATATTTTCTCGAGAGAACATTTTCAAGGTATGGGAAAAAGGCATTCTGTGAGAGCTTTTTCAGAGCAATAGAGAAAGGAAAAATTCCAAAATCCAAATATGCAGATGAAATTAGCGACTTCTGCAGAAGTGAGCAACTTTCCCACAAAGCCCGTGCACTGCTTGATATCTTGACAGTATATAATCCCAAAGAAACCCCTAAATTAAGGCCAATTATTGTCTTTACCTCTCGAAAGGCCACCGCATATGAGTTCAAAGACGCCATAATTAGGGAGCTTGACGTGCCATCTAATAAGGTTGAAGTCCTAACAAGCGACCTTTCGAAAGAACAGAGAAAGGAATTAATCTCTAGGGCCAAAAAGGGTGATGTTTACATAATAATCTCGACGCTCGTAGGAGAAGAAGGTGTTGATATTCCCGAGGCAGGGGTTCTTGTGATGACTGACGTTCCTAAGAGCCCACTAAGGTTTTACCAGAGGCTCGGAAGACTGATTAGAGTTTCGAGCCCAATGAACACAAAGGTTTTCGTAATCACAATGACTCCCAAGACCGAAGAATATCGGGACTTAAGCGAAGCCGTATGGAACCTTTACAGGGAAGGTGTTGATGTGAGCTATATACTTCTCAACTTGGAAGAGAAGCTGACAACTCAGAAGCTCCTCGACTATATCAAGGAAACTACTAAGATGTTGAACTCAAAATGGGCATCATATATGTTGCTCACGCAGGGAGACAAGCCAAAAGACCCAGTAGAGTACTACTTAAGTGCACTTAAGTCGAATGAGAAGTTCAAAGAGACAATTAAGCAGAGATTCGGGGAGCTCTCTGATGAGGAATTCGAGAAATGGACGTTCATGGTTACCACCATATTTTTCCTAAGAGCGTGGAGCGATGACATTAAGAGAGCTATGAAAGAAGTCGAGAAAATATTAAACAAAGGAAAAGTCGTTGGGGATTTTGATAAGCTAATAAAGGATGATAGGCTGTTTTATTTTTACGACCCTGAAGGGCTTTCCGATATGGTGTTCATGGAGCTTGAACGGCTCCGCAAATACTGCAAGGAAAACCAGAAAACTTTTGCGAAAACGTTTTCTTTAGGTTCGATAGAAAAGGATTTCTGAGACTGTTTACCAACATATTCCCGATTGAGAACATTAACGACATACTTAAAGAACTAAGGCAGAGAGTAAGCAAAAAGGAGAGGATCTTTGGTGACATATACGTCTCAATCAGCTACAATCCAAGCAGTAAAGCAATCATAGCAAACACTCACTTTTCTGTGTTCGATGGAGAGGTATACCTAAGATTGGAGCCCCAATTCAACTACTACAACTTTAGAGATGATAGTAAGCTGAAAGAAAAGAAGCTTGAGCTAATCAAACTTAATGTTAAGGATATCTGTTACAGAGCTATGGAGAAGTACTTTGAGACATATGTGAAGAATTAAGAGTCACTCCTCCGCAAGCTTCGGGGAGTCCACTCATTCATCCATTCCTCAACTTCTTTCAATGTTTTCCTGAATCTCTCAGCTTCTTCATCGCTCATGCTCCCAAATGCAATCATTAGAACATCAAAATTGCCTTTTTTCTCCTGTCCCGAAGCACGCTCCTTGTTCATCATGTTTTGAATATCACTCTTTTCCTACTTAACCCTTGCTCATCCAAAAATTATTACCCGCACAATCCACACCTGACTAATCACGATTAGAGTTAAAGCCAACGCTGTCAGCTTTCTGCTTTTCCTCGGCCCGTAGAGGCCCACGAGACCAAAGAGGAAGTTCAGGCCAGAAAGTTCAAGAAGTGAGTTTACAATATTGCTACTTCTGCCAAGGGCCATGAGCTCCCCTATGGGATCATCGCCAGCAAGATAGCCAGAGTGAAGTCCGATGATTCTGACCGCGATAAGAATCGCCTATCCAAACTGTTCCTCTTTTTGTGAGTTTTCGTGAGTCTTCAGGGAATTAACGCCCCACCAACCAATAACGAACGCTGATGCAGTATGGACGTCCAGCCCCAGCCCCCGGGCCAGCTCTCGTCCCGACTTCGAAGAATCGGCAGGATTAACTAGGTAAACCTTGAAACCTCTCTTCGACGCCATAACAATCCCGTGTTCAAGGAGCTCCTTCTTGGCGAAATTTGAGGCCTTCCTATTCCCCTTCCTCGAACCAGCCGCCTTACCATTTCTTCTTTTTATCTTACCCAAGTCCTCGAAGAATACAGTCCCTACCCCGTGGTGGTAGGCATAGTCCAGTAACTGGGCAAGAGCCTTCAGCCTTAAATCCCTCGCCTTCCTTCTTGAGAACCCGGAGGAATTGACCTCCGGGAAGTGCTCAACCCTAACATCCCTGATAATACCAGTCTCGTCAAGAATAACCATATTCACCCTATCAGAGTTCAAGTCGAAATCGGCGTACAGCCTACCCCTAGTGATCTTTCCGAGATGTTTCAGATAAATTCCAAAGAGCACTTGGACGTGCAGGTAAATCTTCCCGTTCTTCAGGACAACCTGAGCACCGTATTTGAACTTCTGGACATCAAGAATAACTGGGAGAAACTTCTCGGCAGTCTTCATTCTAAACTCCAACCACTCTCCGTTGGAGCGAATTCTAACGTTCGGCCACTCAATCCTCACGTTCCTATTCCCCTTCTCATTCTCCTTAGGTTTACTGATGAGGAATTTTGACTTCAGGTGAATGTGCCTTGGATTTCCACCGTTCTGTTCTGCTCCTCTCAACAACATTTTCGCATAATCCCATGCACTATCAGAATACCACCAGTTATTAAGAACTAACCGAGAGACTTCTTTTACACCCACACTCTTCTTAACGCCTTTAAGCTGGAGTCTTATCGCCAGCTCAACTGCTCTTCTGAACTTTTCCGCCAAGAGGGCGAGTTTCAAATAATCCTCTCGCTTTTCTGGTTCGAGTTTTGTCTTGATGGTGACGTAGTTCACTTCTGCTCTTCGTGTTTTTCGAGCCATAGCTCAATAGCCTCCGTTATGGCCATTCCGAGGGCCCCCTTCCTCGGCCCATAAACTTCGAGGATTTTCTTCCGGAACTTAACTTCTAACTCATCCGGAATCTTCACTGTAATAACTCCCACTGTATTCACCAAAATACTTAAATACTTGTTTACTTAAATAGTTTTTGGTTGTGAGGTCAGTCCGGTGAAGTCGGTGAGCTAGGCGAGGTGGAGGGCTGGCTGAACCCTGCGGGTGTTCGGGCGACCCGTTCCGCCATAGTGTACTGGCTTAAGAGAACAGTGGGTGGGGCGGTCTAAGTCCGGGCACCCGCAGAACCTCGGGGAATGAACCCCCACGTGAGCCCACAAAAACTCACGTGGAGAAGACCCCGTATAAAAGATGTTCTGCCTCATTAGCTCAACTAAAAAGTCCCTATTGAGTTTATTCCCGGTAAGAAGCTTATACAGGCCATGAGGAAAGGCCATAACCCAGATGACCATTGAGACGAGGATAATGAAGAGGGCGAAGATCCTGGCAAATATTGCGGCCCCGTTGAGAAGCCCCTTTAATGGATCCCTCGTCATAACAACGGCTGTAGCCATTAATCCCCAGAATATCAGCGCTTTGCCAACAATATCAAAGACTTCCTTTGAGATGTAGAGTCTCCCGTGAGTTTTCTTGATTATCTCCGGAAGGCGCTTTATATCCTCCCGCGAGTAGCCGTAGCGCTCGAGGGCCTTTCCAACGAAGTGAAGCGCCACGAGGAGGAATGGAACGAGGAGAAGGAAAGCAACGAAAACGTTCACGACATTAAGGCTTTCCCTGAGTTGAGAACTGAGAAGCCAGAGGGCAAGCCAAAAGACAATGATTAAGAGCCAGGGGAGAAAGTAGTTTCTGATGAAGATCCGCATGGCAGCCGATCTTTCACAAGGTAAATAGCCTTTTCGAACCCTTATAACTTATGCCTCCGTAAGTTACTTACGGTGGCATAAGTGCCGTTCGATCTCAGGCCAAAGGAAAGAAGAGATGAAATATTTGACAGGGAAAAAGAGTTTGAAGAGCTTGAGAAGAGTGTCGAGAGGTATCCTTTAACCCTCATCCTCGGAATGAGGCGAGTAGGCAAGAGCTCCATACTCAGGGCATATCTCAATGAAAATCCTGGGATTCTGATAGACTGCAGAGAGCTCTATGCGGAGAGCGGGCACATAACGAGGGAAGACCTCATAAAGGAATATCCAAGGACTACTCCAAAGACTCTTTGCCAAGTTCAGGATAAAACTAAACATGAGATTCCTTGAGGTAGAACCAAAGGAAGCATCACTGAGAGAAGTTTTCAGGGAGCTGGACAGGCTTGGCGAGGAAACAGGTAGGTTTATAATAGCATTCGATGAGGCCCAATACCTGCGCTTCTACGGCTCACGAGGCAGGAGGGAGCTTTTAGCATTGTTTGCTCATGCCTACGACAGTCTGCCAAACCTGAGGATAATCCTCACGGGCTCAGAGGTTGGTCTACTCCATGATTTTCTCGGTATAGATGACTATGAGAGCCCCCTCTACGGAAGGGTTGGGGGGAAATCCACATTGGGCCATTCGATAAAGAAACCTCGAAAGCCTTCCTAAAAGCTGGGTTCGAAGAAGCAGGCGCTAAAATTTCGGAGGAGGTAGAAAAGGCAGTATCAACTCTTGATGGTATTCCTGGGTGGCTCGTTCTATTTGGAGTCAAGTACATGGAAACTAAAGACTTTGATAGGGCAATAAAGGCGACATTCGATGTTGCTAGGGGCCTCCTCGTGGGGGAGTTAAGAGAGCTGGAGAGGAGGAGCAGAAGGTACGTTCAAATTTTGAGGGCAATAGCACTCGGGTACAATAGGTGGAGCCTTATAAGGGATTATCTAACCTTAAAAGGCATGAAAACTCCCGAGCCGAGACTTTATGAGCTACTCAAGAACCTGAAAAAGATGGGGTGGGTTGGGGAAGAGAACGGAGAGTACAAGTTGACTGATCCTGTTGTTGGCATTGTCCTTAGGAGATCATGAAGTCAAAAGAAGCTAAAGATCAAAGATTCGCCTGAGGCTTTCTTTGACTTCTATAACCTTTTCTCTCTTGAGGATACCAATTCGTTTTCTTATCAAAGA
This sequence comes from Pyrococcus kukulkanii, assembly GCF_041647995.1. NCBI lineage: Archaea > Methanobacteriati > Methanobacteriota > Thermococci > Thermococcales > Thermococcaceae > Pyrococcus > Pyrococcus kukulkanii. The sequence continues at coordinate 370,389 of NZ_JARRIB010000003.1, read as the reverse complement.
CTTTTCAATCGTAAAAATAACGTACGGCTTTATCAGGCTTGGTCTTAAGGGTTTCGTCCCAGGATAACGTATAACATCGTTATCGGTGATTTTAATGTTGTACTCAGTGAAACCACTTCTAATATTAGACGTGATTTGAAGAGCTATAACGGCGTTTGAAATTTTGTTGAGATTATTATTTGAAGCAATGAGGGCAGGACGAAGTTTTTTGCCAATAAGATCAACGAAGGGGAAATCAAGGAGGACTATCTCCCACTGAAGGAGCTCATTCCTTTGGTTCATATGCTACTCCCCCAATCTCGTCCCAGTACTCGTCTGCTTCGCTCTCCCAATCTTCTTTGAGGATTTTTTCAACGCTTTTGAGGTATTCTATAAGCTCAAAATCTTCTACAACTCTCCTTCGAAGCAGAAAGTCCCTAAGAGCTTCTTTTATTATTTCACTTCGGCTCGAGTAAAGACCCTCTTCTACCAGCTTGTCCATTTTCTCCACAAGACCCTTTGGTATCCTCGCTGAAACCTTAACTGTTGTCGCCATTTTATCCACCTATTATCCCCATTTGTCGGACATAGTTTATAAGAGTTTCTCACAGTGTCAAACTAGATCCACCAAACTTTCCCTTCATAGAGGGAAACTTTTTTGAGAATTTTTACCTACATACTTAACATGAGTCGCGAGGATACCATTGGGCAGATCGCTAAGGACTTTCTTGAGATCCAAATTAAAGGCGTTAAGAGGAAACTCCAAGCCCCCACTAGATTACCCGTTAGAAAGGCAATCACAATAATTGGGCCTAGGAGGGCTGGAAAACATTCTACTTGTTCTCCCTCTTTACGAAACTTAGGGATGAAGGAAAAGCGACTCTTTTTCTGCCTCTGGACGATGACAGGCTTTATCCTCCATCCTTGGAAGACCTGGGGGCAGTTATAAAGGTGTTTTATGAACTCTATCCTGATGCCGATGAAAAATATCTGTTCCTCGATGAAATTCAAGAAGTCAAGAACTGGGAGCTTTTCGCTAAAAGAGCAGTTGAGCGGGAAGGGTTCTTTGTCTTCTTGACGGGCCCTCTTCAAAACTTTTAAGCAAGGAGATTGCCTCAAGCTTGAGGGGCAGAACATTGACTTTTGAACTCTTTCCCTTCAGTTTTCGAGAATTTCTGGAAGCTAAGGGCTTGAAGGTTGAAAAGTACATCTCAACTAAAAAGGAAGCGAGGATAAAAGCTTTTCTAAGGGAGTATCTTGAATTTGGGGTTTTCCAGAAATAGCCCTCATGGATGATGAGTACCTCAAAAGAAAGACCTTGGAGGAGTACGTGGATGTCATGCTTTACCGTGATGTTGTTGAAAGACACTTAATAAAGAACCTTAAGGCTGTTCGATTGTTTCTTAAGCTCCTGATAACCTCCTTTTCCAAGGAGTTTTCCATAAACAGGAGTGCGAACTACATGAAGACCCTCAGAATAGAGGTCAGTAAGAACACCCTCCACAACTACCTTAAATACTTCAGCGATGCATACGTAATATTTCCGCTGAAGAGGTTCTCGTACAGCTTAAAGAAAGTTGAGAAGAGCCTGCCTAAGATTTACGTTGTTGATGGAAGCAGGGAAGGCAAAGAGATAGAAGTGAAGCCCTTGTGGAAATTCCTTCTTAGTTCCCCTGGGGAGCTTAGATGAACCTCGAGGCAATCTAACGACCACTGTGGGCAGAAATATTTGTAAGGATCCTTAAGACATCCAGCACGTATTCCGTACTCAGCTAGCACCATCTAAACGTGCTTGGATCTGTGTGGAACCTCGCTATGCCGGATATCAATGAAAATGTTAGTTCTGTAGACTAGAATAACTCCCCGGTATAAATACTTCCTCTCCCATATTCTTATGGTGGGATCATGGAGGAGGTTAGGGAGCTTAAGAATGTCCTTGAGAGGGTGGAGAAGAAGCTCATAGCGAGCTACCACGTGTACACCGCACTCATATATTCAGCTTGGCTCCTCGTGATGGGGGGTTATCTGCTATTGGATTACCTGCACTTCCAGTGGCTGGGTGTATACTGGATTATTTCAATATTCGGAATAATACTCTTGACAACACACGTCTACAATAGGTACATGAAGGGAGAACAATCTTCAAGCTCAAAACTTGACTATGTTTGGATAATTGCATGGATCCTGGGAGGAGCTTCCTGGGGACTTCTTTTCCCGGGACCCCAGGGACTGGCATTTATGATATCCCTGGGGCATATGGGAATGTTCATATCTTTTAGGGACTACTCATTCTTAATCCCAGTGCTAACTCTCATGACATTCCTGAGGCCAGAGTGGCCCTTTGTTGACTCTCTGGTAATCATAACGTACTCACTGACAGCGCTCGTCAACCTTTACAGGGTCTTCAGGGTGATCTGATGGAGGAACTTAAGAAGCTCGTGAAAAATCATGCCCTTGGAAACCCTGTGAGGTTAGGGGTTATGGTCTTCCTCCTCCCACGAAGGAAGGCCCTCTTCAAAGACCTCCTCAAGGTTCTGGAGGTAACCCCAGGAAATCTGGATTTTCACCTTAAGATACTCGAAAAGGAAGGCTACGTGAAGATATACAAAGTCTTTGCTGACAGGCCCAGGACAATTGTGGAGGCAACTGACGATGGTATTACAAAAACTAGGGAGTTCCTCAGAATCTTGAGAGCACTGGTGTCTGAATAGCTAATAGTTCATCGTTGGTTATTGGCTCATGACTTTTCGGCAAACCAAAAACGTTTTTTAAGTGTCCCTCCTACCACCCATAGGTGAGAGAGAATGGCAGAAGACATTGAGGAAATTAGGAGAAGAAAGCTCATGGAGTTACAGAAAAAATATTTGGAGCAGCAAAAGGCCCAAGAAGAGGAAATAAAACAGCAAGCTTTAATCGAGGCCCAGATACAGGCCATCCTTAGGAAAATCCTGACTCCAGAAGCTAGGGAAAGGCTTGCAAGGGTTAAGCTTGTAAGGCCGGAGCTCGCTAGGCAGGTAGAGTTGATTCTTGTTCAGCTCTACCAGGCGGGCCAGATTACAGAGAGGATAGATGATGCAAAGCTCAAAAAAATCTTAGCCCAGATAGAAGCGAGGACGAGAAGGGAGTTCAGGATTAAGTGGTAATCTATATATACCCTCTTCCTACTTACTTTTGGTGCTGATTAATGAGAAAAAGTTTTATCGTTGTTATGTTGGTTTGCACTATAGTTGTAGTTAAACTGGCTTACTACACCAAGCCTTCTCACCCGGAGTTTCCCCATGCAACAATAGCTCCCTCAAAGCTCAACTTTTCTCCAGACTCAATAGGAAAACACTACTACAGGCAGCTCAGCGAAGCTTTCGCGGTAGAAGAGATTGACAATCCCTTCCCAGATCTCGGGAAGCCTGTCCTGAGCATTAAAGCGAACAACACGGTTGTAGCAGTGTTTGCATATCCAAACGCCTCGAGCGCAACAAGTGCAATGAATAACGCCATTAAAAAGCTAAAGCTGACAAGGGAGAAGGGAATGATTTACGAGGGGCCGGATGGAGAGTACTTGGTTTTTGTTCAGTTCATTGACATGGGATATTCCCTCTTCGTTGCCAAGGGGCCGAGGTGGGAGCTGGAGGCTATAGAATTCTACACTGCAATAGTTGGGCCTTCCCCTTGGAAGATACTACACTTCTTTACCCCACTTGGTTCGGAATGGAGTGAGAGAAAGCTTGAGGAGAAGTCCTGGCTCGCCGAAAAAGGCCTTAAACTTTTGGGCTACATGGACAGCCTGGAGGGAGCTTACAAGAACGTGAGCGTTGCACTCTTTGTGTACAGGCCCCGTGAAGCCCAGGAAGTTTACAGCAAGCTTGTAAAGGCATTTAAGGAAAGCGGGTGGAAGGTTGAAGATATTACACTACCCTCGGATTTCGGGAGGAATCCCGCGGGCCACTTGGTGAACTTCACCCTTCTATCCTGGGGCAACAAAATGGTCTACATAGAGCTGGCTGGCTTCCCGAGCGGGTATAGGATAGCCATACTCTACGGTGATGATGATAAGTGGTTCGACGTTGCCAAGGAACTTTGGTGAACCTTTTTATTCTTCTCCCAAACTTTCCCGTGATGAGAGAGGTAATAAGGTGCAGGGGGCACCCAAACGTAAAGGCAACTCACCGCTCTACCCTTGAGGTAACGAAGGAGAACTATCTAACGCCGAGGGGAGACTGCATAATATGCATCTCAGCCGATAAGGCGTTGGCAGATCTTAATCCCAAGATAAAGGAGGCGATAAGGCAGGGGAAGAAAATCAAGATAAGGATAAGGGTTGGTGAGCTGGTGGATGAGGTTATAGCCCAGGGAGATCCAAGGCTAACTCTTGAAAGCGAAGTTTCAATGGTGATCAGAAAGAGCAACTACGTAGACGGGAGGACGCTCGCGATAAAAGCGAATAAGGCTGCAAAGGACATAGACAGAAAGCTCATTGAGAGGCTAAAGAACCCAAACACCGAGGCAGTAATTGAGATCATCGTCGAGGAGGAAGGTATATAAATGATAATTTGAATTATGATAATCATGATTATCAAATTTGTTGATAGGGAGGAAGAGCTGAAGGCCTTGAGGGAGAGGCTAAATAGCGAGAGATTTGAGCTCATAATAATTTACGGGCGGAGAAGAGTTGGCAAGACAAGACTGATACTCGAGGCTATAAAAGGTACGCCTCACGTCTATTACCTAGCAACCGAAGGTGGCAATCTAAGGCACTTCAAGGCAACGGCAGAGAAAGTGTTTCCCCACATTAAGTACGTCAAAGAAGACTGGGAGGCGCTTCTTCATGCCCTTAAAGACAAGGTTGTAGTGATAGATGAATTTCCAAACCTAATAAAAGAAAATCCTGGAATAATCTCGATATTTCAGAGGGTGATTGATCTAGAGCTTCAAAATTCCAAGACGAAGCTTGTTCTTCTAGGCTCCTCAGTGAGCATGATCAAAGAGAAAGTGCTGAGCTATAAAAGCCCCCTCTATGGGAGAAGAACTGCATCGCTGAGGCTAAGGCCCCTAAGCTTTTTCTCCCTTCGAGACTTCTTCCCGGAAGCGGACACTAGAGAGCTCGTCGAAGTGTACGGACTGACTGATGGAATTCCGTACTATATAGCCCAGGTCAAACTGCCCTTCTGGGAGTGGCTCGATGAAGAGATAAAAAGTCCCCTAACCTTTTTTAGAGATGAAGTTGATTTCCTCCTTAAATACGAGTTCTCGGAACCAACAAAGTACAGGAGAATCCTCGAGGCAATAGCCTTTGGGAAAACAACTCTCAAAGAGATAAAGGACTTTTCTGGCCTGAAGCATTCAGATATAACACCGTATTTAAGGAATCTCATCGAGACGGATCTCGTTAAGAGGGAAGTTCCGGTAACGGAAAGGTCGACCTCAAAGAAGGGCAGGTATTATCTGGCCGACAACTTCCTCGCGTTCTGGTTCAGGTTCATAGAGCCGAACCTGTCTAGAATAGAGGAGGGGACTTTTAGTGCTGAGGAAATCAAGGAAAGCTATGATAGCTACTTGGGCCAAGTTTTCGAGAAAGTAGCGAGACAGTTCCTCCTAAGGATAAATAAACAGGGGAAGTTGCCCTTTAAATTCACGAGGATTGGAAAGTGGTGGCATAAGGGGGAAGAGATAGATCTAATAGCTTTAAACGATAAGGAGGGGAAGGCCCTCTTCGTTGAGGTCAAGTGGAGGGATCTGAACCTGAGAGAGGTGGAGGATATAATTATGGATCTCAAAAGAAAGAGCGAGCTTACGGGAATTAAATATGAAAAGCACTTCGGAATCATCGCGAGGAAAATAAAAGGAAAAGAAAAGCTCGAGCTTGCTTGGGATCTTGAGGATTTTTAAATCCCGCATATTAAGGGAGTATTGATGATGAGTAGTTGGAAAGCTGAGGTGTGATGAGGGACGCCCAGGCTGATTATAGTTTAGCTCTCTCAAACTCCTCCTTTCTATCAAGGGGCTTTGTAGCATCTATTCCCCACTTGGCAGTTAATCCATCTTTGCCGGAGGGATCGAGTGAAGATCCTCTCGCGTTTGGAATTACAACGAGATCCCTGTCGGGCTGGAATCTTGTTGCTATGGCCCACTCAATCTCCCTGTCGTCGTAAATATTAACGTCCTCATCAACTACCACCACCCTCTTCAGGCTCGGGTGGCCCGTAAAGGCCGCGAGTATCGCGTTCTTTCCGTCCCCTTCATGTTGCTTCGTGATCGAGACTACGGCGTGGAGCCACATGCATCCTCCCTCTGTGAGCCTAACCCCATGAACCTTTGGAACAACCCTTTTAACAGCCGAGTATATTTGGGGCTCCTTTGGAAGGCCCATGAGCATGTAGTGCTCGTAGCCGCCCGGTAAAAGAGCGTGAAACACGGGATCATCAACGTGGTACATCCTCTCGAAGACGACCACGGGCTGCTTCCTGACTATGTCGTAGGTTCCGGTTATATCAACAAAGGGACCTTCATCAACCAGCTCATCTGTGATCTTGGCCTTAAAGACGAACTCGCTCTCGACGGGAACGGGAATTCCATCAAGCTCGACAACTTCCACGGGCCTTCCAAAGGCCTGAAGGCTTATCGCGGAGGCAATCTTGAGCTCGCTAATACCATAGGCAACGCTCGTTGCTCCTGCCAGCAACAGATGAATGGGATTTCCAACGATTATTCTTACATCAAGCTCCTCTCCCATCTCCACCGCATCCTTCCACATAGCGTAGAGGTGCCTTGGGACTAGCCTTATTGCCGCCCTTGTCTCGTCAAGAACCATCATCCTGTGGAAGGAAACGTTAACGAAGTCTCCGCTCCTAGCTATGACCATTGCTGAGGTGAAGTACCTCCCTCCGTCCCTGGGGTAGAACTTTGGGACTGGAAGTTCAAGCAGATTAACCTCACTTTTGTTCTTCAAAAAATCAGCTTTATCGACAACTACGTAATCCTTAGGCTCCTCCATAGCCTTAGCTAGTAGCTTAAGCAATCCCTTATTGTCAGTGTTCAGGAACTTGGCTATCCTCTCCCTCTTGGACCAGACGTTTCCAACGACCTCCCAGCCCTCAACATCCTTGAAGAGAACTGGACTATCCTTGTACTCGAGGAGGTACTTTGTTATCTCAAGCTCCTTCCTCACGGGTCTATTAACGACGACAAGATCATCAAACTTCTTAACAATCTCCCTCAGCATCTGCATCATCCTCCAGAACTTCTAAAACATCTAAAAGCTCACACCAAGCTTCCTTCCCCAGGATCTCAGATACCGAAGGTCTAGTCCTTCCTTTATCACCAGAAATCAGTTCCTTTATGTAGAGGCCTCCATCCGTGAGTAGCCTTAATTTGAAATGCTTATCATCGATCAGCTCGCCCTCAGCCCTGTAGACCTTTCTAATCCTCACAAGGTCTGCCCTGCTATTTAACACTCTTCTTGGAGTTCTCTGTCTTATTTCCGTGCCCCTCAGCTCTCTTACTACTTTTTCAACCTCCTCCCTACTTATCCCATCCTTTACATAAACCAAAGCTTCGTAGAGCTTTCTGTGCCTCCTCGTAAGTATTTCTTCGGCCTCTCCAGGGGTTATGAACCTTAAATCGAGCACCTCGACTTTCCCGGAAGAGTTTATCTCTCTCTCAACATCCTCCAAGTTTACCTTCCTCTTCCTGGGCCTCTTGATCTCAACGACAAAAGGCCTTCCCCTGCCAAGCATTCTGACATCTACATCTTCCCTCCCGGCCCCTTTAAACACGCACTTTCCGTTGAAGTACTTCCTAAATGCCCTGCATATTATCGTCGCAACGCTCTCCCCGAACCCTGGGGCCGGTGTTTGGGGAATTCCCCTAACGAGCTTTCTGTACCTGCCAGCAACGTAAACTGGATTCACCTGCAGCTCAACCTTTTCGGAGAACGGCTCGACTATTATAACCACATCGGGATTAACTGAGGGCTTCTTTCCAGTCTTTACCGCAAATGCCTTGCCTAACTCCCTGTTAAACTCCCTGTTTATCGGCTCTCCCGTTTCTATTCCAAGCATCTCCCATATCCCCTTCTCCCTCTCTATAATTTCCTGGGGGAACCTTGAGCCTACCCTGAAGGTTTCGAACTCATAATCTTTAACTGCCTCAATGCAGAGATCGACGAGCTTGGGAATCTTCTTAAAAACTCCCTCGCAGAGGTCGCACTCCTCGGGCTCTTCGAAGCTTAATCCACTTTCCATCTCCAGCACTAATCTTATGGCTCTACCCCTCTCCTCGTTGCTTCCCTTGCCCAGTTTGGCAAATAGCCTTCCCAGGCAGTGGTTACACAGCCTGTACTTCTCGAGGACTTCCTTGGCCTTCTCGAGTATCATCGCTCAAATCTCGGTAGGCAAATTTAAAAGGGTGTCCACGAAAGCCAATTCTGGAGGGTGAAACTATGCCGAGGAGAGCAAGGGAATACCCCGAAGAGGGAGAGTTCGTCGTTGCAACGGTTAAGAGGGTTCACAATTATGGCGCATTCCTCGAGCTTGACGAGTATCCCGGCAAGGAGGGTTTCATGCACATAAGTGAAGTGGCCTCAACATGGGTGAAGAACATTAGGGACTACTTAAGAGAGGGCCAGAAGGTAGTTGCTAAAGTAATCAGGGTAGATCCAAGGAAGGGGCACATAGACTTAAGCCTGAGGAGGGTCACCCAGCAGCAGAGGAAGGCCAAGCTCCAAGAGTACAAGAGGGCCCAGAAGGCCGAGAACCTGTTAAAGATGGCGGCGGAAAAGCTCGGAAAGGACTTTGAGACTGCTTGGAAGGAAGTATGGGTTCCCCTAGAGGAGGAGTGGGGCGAGGTTTACGCCGCATTTGAGGATGCAGCCAAGGAAGGAATAGATGTTTTGAAGGGCTACGTTCCCGACGAGTGGCTGCCAGTTCTCAAGGAGATAATAGACAACTACGTTGAGGTTCCAACGGTAACGATAGATGCCGAGTTCGAGATCACCGTTCCAAAGCCCAACGGAATTGAGATAATAAAGGAGGCACTAATTAGGGCCAGGGACAGGGCGAACAAGGAGAAGGACATAGAGGTTAAGTTCACCTACCAGGGAGCTCCGAGGTACAGAATAGACATCACTGCTCCGGACTACTACAAGGCTGAAGAAGTCCTTGAGGACATAGCCGAGGAGATACTTAGGGTTATAAAGCAGGCCGGAGGAGAGGCCACGCTGTTAAGGAAGGAGAAGAGGATCAGGAAGGTCAAGAAGAGGAAGAAGTGATGGGAATGAGGTTCAGGATCAGGAAGTGCCCCAAGTGCGGGAGGTACACCCTTAAGGAGATATGCCCAGTCTGCGGGGAAAAGACTAAAGTAGCACATCCACCAAGGTTCTCACCTGAAGATCCGTATGGTGAGTACAGGAGGAGGCTCAAGAGGGAGCTCCTCGGGATAGGGAGGAAGGAAAAATGAAGGAAACGATAATTGTTGTGCACGAAAGGCCCGACATTTACGATCCAATCTTTATAGAGGGCCTTCCTGGGATTGGTTTAGTTGGAAAGCTTGCAGCCGAACACTTGATTCAGGAGCTAAAGGCGAAGAAGTTTGCCGAGCTTTACTCTCCCCACTTCATGCACCAAGTGCTGATTAGGAAAGGTTCAATAGTTGAGCTGATGAAGAACGAGTTCTACTACTGGAAGAGCCCCGACGATGAGCACAGGGATTTGATAATAATAACTGGGGATACACAAGTTCCCCCAACCGACAGCTACGGCCACTTTGAAGTAGTCGGGAAGATGCTCGACTTCGTTCAGGAGTTTGGGACGAGAGAGATAATAACCATGGGAGGTTACCAGGTTCCAGAGCTACAGGGAGAGCCCAGGGTTTTAGCGGCTGTAACACATCCGGATCTCGTGGGCTATTATCAGGAGAAGCTCAAGGACTGCAACGTTGAGGTGATATGGAGGGTAGATGAGGGAGGAGCAATAGTCGGTGCAGCGGGTCTTCTTTTGGGAATAGGGAAGCTGAGGGGAATGTTCGGGATAAGCCTCCTGGGGGAGAGCTTGGGCTACATAGTTGACGCCAAGGCCGCAAAGGCAGTTCTGTCCGCTGTGGCTAAGATACTCAACCTCGAGATAGACATGACGGCATTGGACGAGAGGGCCAAGGAGACTGAAGAAATATTGAGAAAGGTAGAAGAGATGCAGAGGGCAATGATGGAACAACAGCTACCGAGACCAACTCATGAGGAGGAGGATAGGGGCTACCTCTAATCCCCTTTTACATTTAAACCCAACAATCACTTACACAGCGGGATGAACTCCACTTTCTTCTTCTCATAAACTTCAATTGCTTCGTAAGTCTTTGCCTTCCTATTTAGGGCCTAAAGGACGAGGCTTGAAAAAGAAAAATATCAACGGCATGTTTTTATAGTACCATAAAAAGACGGGACGTGTACTATTCTTTTTATCCCACGAGGGCTTAAAACAGCTTTCCTCAGTGAGCTCATAGATGGTGAAAAGCCTAGTGGGATCCTCGGTTAATTTGTTCATGGTTTTGGTATTTGCTGTTTAACATACATTCCAAAATCTTTAAACGCTTTCGCACGTTAGTGTCTATTAGTGAGGAAAATGGACACCCTAAGCCTCAAGAAAAGTCTCAAGGAGTCAAAGGCAAAGAAAGTCCAGATAATCCGTAGCAAGCGCAAAATGCTCCAGCTTAAGAGAAAGGAGGAACTGAGCTACAATATCCGCTATATCTCTAAGGTTCCAATAAAGCTCGTTATGGATAGGGAGTTTCTGACCCTTCATCCCGAGGATCCAATATCACTACTTGTGCAGAGCCTCCGGGGTGAGGAGAGCTCAGCGGTGGTAGTGGATGAGGGAGGCCGTCTTCTTGGCTTTGTCACGATGAAGGACATCCTCCGATTCTTCGAGCCCCCCAGGAGGTACTCCATAGTGGGTGTGAATCTCCTCAAGAAGTATTTCATAAGCAATGCTTCCCGTGTGGAGGATATAATGGTTCGCAAGCCTATAACTATCCACATCAATGAGAACCTTGGTAGGGCGATACAAATAATGCTTGAAACTGGGAAGCACCACCTCCCCGTCGTTGATGATGAGAACCGCGTCCATGGCGTCCTAGAGGTTAAGGACATAATCCGACTGATACGTATAGTATCTGGGTAACTGTTCGAATCTAAAACGTCTGAGAGATGATAATCATGGATGTGTTCCTGGAGCTGGCTCTGATATTAATCGTTGCAAAGCTTTTCGGCTACCTTGCCGTTCGTCTTGGCTTCCCGGCGGCTCTCGGCCAGCTGATTGGCGGGATTCTGATAGGCCCATCTATTTTGAACCTAGTGAGCTTTGATGGGGCCGTGAAGCTTTTGGCTGACCTCGGCGTTGTCATGCTCCTCTTCTTAGCGGGCCTCGAAACGGACGTTGAGGAGTTCAAGCACGTCGGAATTCCTGCCTTCATAATAGCAGCCCTTGGCGTTCTCATACCCTTTATCCTCGGATATGTTGGTGCTTTAGCTTGGGGGTACTCAAGCGTTCAAGCAATGTTCTTCGGTGGAATTTTAACTGCTACAAGCGTTGGCTTGACCACGAGCATACTCATGGAGATGAAGAAGCTCCGCACGAGGGTTGGAACGACGATTTTAGCTGCAGCTGTAGTTGATGATGTCCTCGGCATCATCGTGCTCACGATACTCGTCGGAATAAACACCAGGGGAAGCGTCTATTTCGAGGATCTCCTCATAATCCTTGGCGAGGTCGTCCTTTATTTTACCATTGGACTGCTCATCGGCCATCCCTTCGTTAAGGAAACTCTGAAGCTCTCGGAGAAAATAACCTTACCCGAGACGGTTACAGCTTTTGCCATAGCGATAATGCTAATCTTCGCATACCTCGCCGAGCAGTTTCAGATAGCGGGTATAACAGGCGCATACTTGGCGGGTCTTCTTGTGACGAGTACTGATGAGGCAAGAGAAATTGACAGAAAGTTTAAGACGATAGGTTATTCCCTCTTCATCCCCGTGTTCCTCGTGAGCATCGGCATAGAGAGTGATGTGAGGGTTTTAGCTCATGCTGGAACCTTTGCCCTAATCTATGCCATCCTTGCGATAGTAGGGAAGGTAGTTGGTTGCGGCTTTGGGGCCTTCATCTCGAAGTTTAGGCCGATTGAAGCCCTTCAGATAGGGGTTGGCATGATACCACGCATGGAGGTGGCTCTCATCATGGCCAACGTGGCTCTCAACGAAGGTGTCTTTGACAGTGGGGTCTTCTCGATACCAGTCACGATGGTTCTGATAACCACTATAGTGACACCCTTCCTCCTGAAATGGGTCTTCTCAAGGGAATAGGGGCGATACTATGGAGATACTCCTCCTGATAGCGATAATGCTCGCAACGGCGAAGCTGATGGGATACCTCTTCGAAAGGCTTGGTCAGCCTGTCGTCCTCGGTCAGATATTCGGGGGTCTGTTGATTGGCATCTTCTTTGAAACAAACCCCGTGATAGGTCAGTTTGCCAATCTCGGCGTTCTTCTCCTCCTCTTTATGGCAGGACTTGAGAGCGAGCTAGAGGAGTTCAAGCGCGTTGGAAAGCAGAGCGTCGTGGTGGCTGGTCTTGGCGTTCTAGTCGCTTTTCTCTTCGGCTTTGCGGTGGCTTACTTCTTCGTTCCCCTTCACGAGGCGATTCTTTACGGTGCAATGATGACGCCAACGAGCGTGAGCATAACAGTGAAGGTGCTTATGGAGCTCAGAAAGCTCAGCACACCAGAAGGAACCACTATCTTAGCTGCCGCCGTTGTTGATGACGTTCTTGGAATTCTTATCCTTACGGTGGCCATTTCGATGATAAAAGGTGGAGAAATAAATTATGCAAGCCTTGCTGAGGTTATCCTCTCGGTTTCGCTCCTACTTTTCTTCTTTCTTTACTTTGGACCAGGCCTCGCGGACAGAGTCTTTCGCGTTCTTTCTAGGATTGATCTGCCAGAGAGCGAGACGGCCTTTGCACTCGTTTTTCTCATAGTCTTCGCATTTCTCGCGGAACACTTGAACCTCGCTTCGATACTCGGCGCCTACCTCACGGGCCTTGCCCTTGGTCAGAGCTCCAAAAAGAAGTCGATAATGGATCATATGAATGTTCTCGGCTACTCTCTCTTCATCCCACTCTTCTTCGTCGAAGTGGGGATGAAGATAGAGCTGAGCTACATCTTCCACGCGGGCCTCTTCGCGGTTCTCTACACCCTTACGGCAGTTCTTAGCAAAATAATCGGTTGCGGTCTCGGCGCCAAGTTAGCTGGGTTTGACTGGAGCTCCTCCCTTCGGATAGGCGTTGGAATGATTCCGAGAATGGGTGTTGAGCTGGCGATGTTGGCGGTTGCGATCGAGAGCGGGGTAATAGGCCCCAACGCCCTGACAGTGGCAATTCTCATGGTGTTCGTCACGACCGTGATAACACCTCCGGCCCTTAAATGGCTGTACTCAAGGTAACTCCACCAACCGAGTACTCATTACCCGTTAGTGAGTCCTAGTATCGTCGTCACATAAGTTGACGTTTTAACAAGCTCTACAAAAACTTGCTGGAGTGCCAGTCATGAGAGAGTGGGTTTTCAATGATCACTGTTTCTGCTCATTCAACAATAATAGACATAAACGACAGGATTGCCCCTAGTCAGCCTCCGGAGGGCAGTTTTCCACATAGGAGACATATAGGTTCCCATAGTGAAAGCAACCTAATGAGCTTTTTCTCCATGGTTGCCAGCTAGATAATTCCTACTGAGATAAAATCTCTTCTCCGTCGCTGTAGGCTTCCTTCTCTTTAAGGGAGGCTCTAAAACTTCGAAAAAAGATAAATAATGACAAAAATTTAAAAATAATTAAATATGTCCAAGCCTATACCTCTTTAGGGTTACAAAATGATAAGGGAAGCAACTCTAGATGATGTCATGGGAATAGTGAAGTGCCATCTTTCTGACGTTGATATTCCAGAATATCCCAGGTTAAGCGTTTTTGATAGGTATAAGTATGGAGGACCTTGGATGAGCGTTGAGACTTGCTCAATCCATCTAAACTACATGTTCCTTCATAACCAGCCAGTCTTAGTTGCAGAAATTGGAAATGAAGTTGTTGGAGAGCTTGAACTCCTAATTGAGGAGGAAATGTTTCTAAAGAAACTTAGGAAAGTGTGTAACGCAGATGTTCTTATAGTTCACAGAGACTTTAGGGGGAAGGGGATTGGCAAGGCATTAATGCAAAAAGCGGAGGAATTTGCTAGGGCTAAAGGATGTGATGTCATATTAGTGACTCCTGAGGACAGGTCCTATGGTTTCTACAAGAGACTGGGATACAAAAAGTTGCTAGAGAACTATGTCGTTAAGATAAGCACTAGGAATTTTGAACCAGAAGATGCAAAGCTTTGCAGTTTTTCGTGGGAGAAGGTAAAGGGACTTGAGCTTGTTGCTGGAAGATTTCAAAGTTCGTATCATCACTGGTTTTCAAGCTTTATAGACTTAATTGCAGATATAGATAAAATTTTAGAGGCAGGGAGATTAGGAAAATCATACTACGTCATAAGAGAGTTACCCAACGGGTTGGGAGGGATTTATGTTTGGGGACATGAAAAGGACATTCCAAGAATCCTTGGGAGAGCTAAAAAGTATTTCAGTGAAGTTATAACAGCAATCTCCCGTGATTTAATCGAGGAGTTAGAAGCCGAAATTCTTAGGAGAAATGTCATCTTAGGGAAGTGGATATCGTAAAGTTTATAAATCAAAATCGAGGAAGTGAATGACGGACGGTGGGCCGGTAGCTCAGCCTGGTATGAGCGCCGCCTTGGCAAGGCGGAGGCCCCGGGTTCAAATCCCGGCCGGTCCACCATAAATTTTGGGCGGGCCCGTGGTCTAGACTGGTTATGACGCCACCCTGACAAGGTGGAGGTCCGGGGTTCAAATCCCCGCGGGCCCACCAAGAACTTTTCTCTTTGAGATTCCCACCAAAACGAGGCTCAGATTCCAAAACGAGGGGAGGGAGGGGTGTATTTTGCTGAGGAGGATTGTATTCCTGCTGTAGCTTCGAAATCAAGAGCTTTCCTGCGAGATTCAAAAAATCGCTCAAACTCACCCCATTCGCCTCACAAAATCTTACAATCTCTTCTTCAACAAACACATGCTTCCTAACTTTCATATCTACCACCTTGTCACACATTGTGAGTCACTTATGCCCACGCAAAGGGTGACGGTCATACCAAAAGTATACATATGAGTATATGTTACTTCCGAAGTTCTACAGTAGAAAAAATGACAAACACACAAAGGTGAGGATACTCAAAAATGAAAGACACACACTATAGTGAAAGACATATCGCGAGAGTGCAACGGTAAGAAAATGAGTTTGTAGGGTTCGTGAACTTTGCAGGGTTGATAAGACCTGTAAAAAAAGCCACCTGCTTACTTTATTTTGAATTTTTTGTAAAACGGTGGGAGTTTTATTTATAAATGGGTTCGTGAACTATGCCTGTTTTCACGTATCTATTTCAACCCTGTAAGCAAACCGAATTGTGAGGGGATGCACAAAAATGGACATAGTGTCACAAGTGTCATAGCCGTCACGCCCCCTATATACATATCGAGGTGGGGGGGTAGAGGTTGTCCAACTTTTTGGATTTTGTTTCACCCACGACACCCAGCACTTACGGCGCATACACGTTTCGATGAGCATCGAATCGTCCGAAAGCCATCGTTTGAGAATTTCCAAAATTTTGGAAAAATTGCAATAGAAGAAAATTTCATGCATAACGGGGCGAGGAGCTTTCTCAAAACGAGGAGGGAGAGGAGAGGAGGTGTTGTATTTTATCCAAGATTTTGGAAAATAAGTTCCCAGGTACCCAGCACTCGATCTTATGAAATCAATGTATTAGTGGTGGGGACGTGGGGACCGAACATTTCGATAAGTATCTAAATAGGGGGCTGCCCCCCACTCGTTGTGGGTCAATACTATCTCTCCCGCCTCCCTCTCTTTTTGAGGTGGTCGCTGTGGAGAAGGCTAAAATAATGCGCCTTACTCAAAAATAATATACAACATGTGTGATGAGTAGGGGTATATAGCTATCCGAGTGCGCGATAGCGTAATGGCAACCGTGTTTACTCTCGACCTCGATGAGGATTACCGAAAAGATAACCCTGATGAACAGGCTTCACCCGATAAAATTGAGAGCGAGGTTATGAAATATGTTAGACAAGGTGTGAGTATTGATGATATTCTTGTTGAAACTACTACTCCGGACAAAGGGTTTGTGAGCATCCCTCTCAAAGAGCTATTGTCTACCTCGCATCGTTTTGGAGTTTCTACAACGTGTTGTGTGTAATCTCGATTTTTGAACTGGAGTATATAAACACGCTCGGCACCAAAACTATATACCCGTGCGCGAAGTTACGCACTGAAGACCACTCAGAGGTGATGCGCCATGCAGGCTGTGGTCAAATCAAACTCCCAGGTTCAAATAGGAGGATTCAAACAGAACAAGGATGCGAGCGGGTTCTATAAAATATTATGGTATATTTGGCTGGGTGCAGATATAACTGAAAATATTGATGAGGCGATGGAACGGGATCTCGTAGTCTTTGCGACTGAGAAGGCATTGTATGTTAGGTTTGATTTGCTTGAGCACTTGTTAGAGTTTTTCGATGTAAAAGAATTACCTGTAGTAGTTATGGGGAGATACGTTGTCTTAGATTGGAATATTCTAATGGAGAGGGCTTCTGAGAGTGAGGTCCCTACAAACAGTTAGATTTATACCCCGGTGCGTAAAGTTACGCACCGAGGTGGTAACCATGGCCAGAGTGCAAACCCTCTCCAAACCCCATATATTACCACAACAAGTAGTAATAGAACTCAACGAGGTAGTAGAAGCACTCACGAAGAGAGATCTTGAGAAGGTCAGCGACGTTAGGAGTGGAGTTTACACGCGTGAAGATCTCGCAAGTATCGCTGAAAGCAAGAACATGACGATGCACGAACTCCTGCGCCTTCTCCGTGGCCTCGGTGTGG
This sequence comes from Pyrococcus kukulkanii, assembly GCF_041647995.1. Classification (NCBI taxonomy): domain Archaea; kingdom Methanobacteriati; phylum Methanobacteriota; class Thermococci; order Thermococcales; family Thermococcaceae; genus Pyrococcus; species Pyrococcus kukulkanii. Next base: position 353,377 of record NZ_JARRIB010000003.1, on the reverse strand, counting down.
TGCTACGTCTTCGTAGAGGTAGAGACGATTATTACATCTACGTGAGAGGATTGACAACAGAAGACATACTCCTCTACTTGAACGAGAAGTTGCGAAAACAATAAGGAGGTGAGGCGGGATGCAGGCTAGCTCTCAGGTTCAAATAGACGAAGGGCAATATAAAACTATCGCCCGTTTCCTAAATTATCTTTTTGGTAGTTATGTAGAGCAGGGGCTTGGCGACAAATATGCTGTCTTCGTGTTTAGGTATTTTGGAGATGATGAAAAAGTTATTGAGCAAATAAAGCAGAAATACAAATCAAAAGATGGCAGGACTTTCCACAAGTTTATATCTGCTGAGGCCCTTGTGAAAAATGCTGGAGAGATAGCAAAGTGGCTTTATGAGATGAGTAAAGCAGAGTTTGACGTGTACATTGCTCCTATTTTATCAACAACTACGAGTAGAAAATCAGAACACATGTTGAAGCTCACTCAGTTCATAGTAATTGACATTGACTGCAAAAAACTTCATCAAAAAGAACAGGACAAGAGAACGCTTAGAAGGATTGTTGATGACCTGAAGCTGTTTGATGAAGTCAAAAAGCACGCCAAAGCCCTCTCCCTAGCTATATCAAGCTTGAACTTACCAGCTGTTGTTGTATTCTCTGGGGGTGGTGTGCACGTCTGGATCAAGCTTTCAAAGCTAGAGAGTTTTGAGAAGGTTAGAGAATTCGCAGTGAACAAGCTTGCAAGGTTTTTCGAAGAGATTGCAAGCAATATCTCTAAAGACTTAGAGGTCGATACGAGTGTCTATGACGCTTCAAGAGTTCTAAGAGCCATAGGGACACTAAACAACAAATACATGACTGTAGATGGTGAAAGACTCAAGATCAGGGCTGAGGTGGTAAGGTTTGATGACAGGGCAATCGATTTCGAAGAACTGCAGAAGATTGTTGATAATGAGCTCGCGAAGATAAATTATGATGAAGAGATTGAGAAAGATGAAATTACAGATGAAGTTGAGCACACTGAGAATGTAAAGACTGCAAAACTGTCAGAGACGAGAGTGATTGCAGTCGTAAAAACGAAGAGAGGGTTGAAAAAGTTTGTTTATAACCTTAGCGATGTAAACATTATCAAATTCAAAAGAAGGATAGCAAATGTTTTGGAAGGACGTTACATACGGGGAAGGAGACATAACACTACATTAGCTTACGTGGGTGTTTTATACAAGAGAGGATTGCCTAAGGAGCTTGCTAAGAGTGTCGTCGAATATATCGTAGCATATTTCAACGACGAGGAAGAAGAGGATCGCCTTGAGTGTGTTGAATCAACGTATTCGAAAAATCCTGAAAAGGTTGCGACTTATAAAATCTTGAGAAAAGAAGCTAAATTTACGGAGGAAGAGGCAAAAGCAATCATTAGAGACTTGCTCGACGCCATAGAACACTATCTTGTCGAGAGGGCCGAGATTATCGACAGTAAGCAGGATTTCGATAAAATTGAACTCGCAGTAGACGATGGAGTTGTAATAATTCGTGTTGGTAAGAAAGTTCTTGTCTTTGGCGAAGATGAATTCGTAAGGAAGAAGCGTGTGAATGACAAGATAAAGCTTTCAATTAGTTCGAAGGCCCTCGCCGAGGTCGCAATCTCAAGATTTGGTCTTAGCGATGAGATTGAGGTCACAAACCTCGAAAAAGAGCTTCTCGCGTTATATCTCGACGCGAAATCGAGCGAGAAGAGCGATGAAGACGACTACATCGAGCAGTTCAACGCATTCTTGATTGAGATCGTGAAAGGTGCTGAGGTAGTTGAAACAACGTTCAAAGAAGATGAGGTCAATTCGCTCGTCAAGAGCAACGCTGTTGTGAGAGTTGCAGACGCGGATGGCAAGCTAAAAGTTCTCGCAGTCCCATCCGCCCTCGTTGTGAAGTTCGCTTTGGACAAGAGGCTCAAGAACTTCGCAAAAGAGTTCAACAAGCTTGCAAAGCTCATAAATCTCCTTGCAGGCACTGAAATTATCCAAAAGAAAAAGAAGAAGGGAGGGATTCGTTACTACTACATACGTTGCGATAATGACTACATTGACAGGGAGGCTCTTGAGAGTGTTCTAAACCACGTCGCGAGCGAGTCTGAACTCTACATGCTCTTGTCGAACCCCTCACGCGAACAAGAAGAACAACTCGCAGGAGGTGATGAGCTATGACCCTTGCGAAAGAATTTCTGAAAGACGAGAAACTACTCAGAGCCCTTGCAGAGGAGATCAAGAAGCACGCAGGGAGGATGGAAGTGTATGTTGATTTGCCAGACGACCCGGAGCTAATCAAGGAAATGAAAGCAGATACTGAGAACTTTGAATACGTCGAAGAAGAAAACATAATGAGAGTGAAGTTTCAAGACGAAATAATTGATTGGGGTAATGAGAGAGAGTGGAGAGACGCCGTGTGGGCGCTGTTGCACGTGCTTGATTATTACAATATTGATGTTATATATGTAGGGGAGGGGCTGGAAGCTATTGAGTTGAGAGACCTATACCTAAAGCGCCTTAGAGGTGAAATAAGCGTTTTTGAGGGTCAAGATCACACCGAGGGTGAGGGGGAAGTTGTGAGAGTGGTAAGTGAGGATGAAGAGCTTGAAGTTGAAGTAGAAGCGTTTATTTCAAGCTTGAAAAAGCTCATAAACCTTGCAAGCGGAGGTGAGGGTGATGAGTGAGCTCAAATCAGCCCGCGTAAAAGTGATTGGGCCCCCCGGCACTGGTAAAACTAGGAGCCTTGTCGATCTAGTTGAGAGAGTGCAGGGTGGTGATAGAGGAGTGCTCGAAACGCTTGGGCTTGAAAGGGCACCCCTGGGTGAAGAACTTGCATTTATAAGTCTTGAAAACTCAGCAATTCGAGAAATACTTGATAGAAGAGGGCAAAACGAGAAGGCGGGCTGGATACGAACCCTCGATGGTGTAATAGTGCGTGCTCTCGTTGTGTCAGGCAAAATAGAGAGCAAAGAAATCCCCTCACCTCAAAAAATCGATGTAATCAAGCAGAGGTTGATGAAAAGATTTAGGCTTGATGCTGATACGTTGAACACACACCTTGCAGAACTGACGAGAGCTATACACACGTTCCAAGACATTGAACAGGTGCTAAAGCATAACAAAGTTGTGAGGGCTTATTATGCTGAACTTGCGAAGAGAAAAATGCTTGATTACGATCTTGCAAGATTGAGAGCTCTTGAATACGCTGACGAAATAAGAGAAGCTATCGAGAACGATGAAAAGCACGATCTACCCCGCCTCGTTGTCGTAGACGAAGGCCAGGACTTCAGTGCTCTAGACTGGAAAGTGCTCTCCTCTCTCTTTCCATCCGCCCAACTCGTTGTGGCTGGCGATGATATGCAAAGTATTTTTGAGTTTAGGGGGGCAAAGAGTGAGATTTTCAAAAATATGAGTGCTAAGAAGGTCGTGTTGCTTGATAAGAGCTATAGACTACCCAAGGATGTGATAGATGTTGCAAAAAGCTTCGCTGACGCGACGCTGAAATACCACTACGAGTTTGCTGCGGCGGAAGATAAGGAAGCGAAGTTTTTCGAAGTTGATAGTGTGAAGAAGTTGCTAGCACTTGTGAGGGCTGCGCTAAAGCGATGTTTTACTGTCGCGGTACTGACGAGAAGAATATCGACAGCGGAACTGCTCAGAAATGTTTTTATAAGAAATCACATCTTCGCAGATACTTTCCAGCAGAACTATGCCAGCAAGGTCCATGAAGTTAGACAGCTGCTTGAGCTCGTGCAAAAACAGCATAAGTCGAAAAGAGACTATGAGCAGCTAGTGAAGCTAACGCAAAAGCTTGTTGAAGATCAAAGGGTTGTAAGATACGTGACAGAAACGTTCAAGCAAGGTCAAATCTTTTGGCACAGGCTGAACAGTCTCGAGATAAAGCTTAGAATGCTGAAAACACACATTAGAGAACTTGTTGAAGCATACAATACGAGCGGTGAGGGTGTTGTAGTTGATACAATGCACTCGGCAAAGGGACGAGAAGCTGACTACGTCGTGCTTGTTGATGATTTTCACTCAAAAACGCCGAGCTGGACTGAAGAAGCACGCCTGCTATACGTAGCGCTAACCAGAGCGAAGCGGGGGGTTGTGTTTGCGAAAATCTTCAAGAAGAACAAGCTCGTTGAACTGGCTGAAGAGATTGCTAATGAAGTTGCGTCTGTCCGTGCTCTTTGACCTTTCTTTTATTTTTGATATTTGCAAGGTTTTTACTCCCTGTAAAAACAGCCACGAGATTTCTTCTTTTGGCTTGTTTTGTAAAATGGGCCGAGTTTGCTTTATAAAGAGGTTTATGATACAGGAGGGTTTTTGTGGGTGTATCTCTACTCTGTAATATATTCCTAGATGAATATCCTATAATGGACCTGGCTGGGAACAACTTTGTGTTCCCCCCTACCCTCGTTCTGGAATTTCAATCGATTTCCCGTGTGGTCCCGGATACAGGAAGGGTGGAAGGCAAATGAACACATTGCGTTCACAAGCATGCTGACAAAATCCACGATTGATAACGCAATACTGTTTTTCATACACGTCAACGCTTTTATATGATTAGCCCCCTGGGATGGTGTTTTTTCACCCTCCCCTCATCTCGTCCTTCCCTTGCCCCCATCCTCGTTTTAGATTACTCAGATTTGGATAGAAGCGCACAAGTGTGAGCGTTGAATTTGACCTAGACTTCTTTTCTGAGGAAAAAACTTTACCCAGATTTGAGTAAGAATATACTGGAATATTCATTGGATTTTCCTTCATCAGAAAAAGAGCCCAGAGAAGGTTCAAATGATAACACTACATCACCCCAAACTTAGCCGAGAAATTTTTGCAGAGAAATTTACCCCCGTGCCTCGATTTTATTTCGTCTTTCAAGAAGAAATAAGCTCTTAGAATTTTTTCCGAATCATAAATTGCGAAAATTTACTAAAGCGGGTCTGTCCAAGCAGTAGAAGTCTAGATCGGGCAAGTAAGGGTTTAGGAGAGTGGAGGGGTTATGTGTCAACGAAGAACCTGTAGTCCCATACTATTGCCATGCCATGTGAATCACAAACAAGAAGATATGAATCAAACTCTCACAAACTACTTATAGGCGAATAAAAAGAAAGCGGATCACGCCTCATTGAGGTCTTTTACTTCAATTCCAAGCTGTCTGAATGTTTCAAGTAGATTCTCATACTCAGTTTGACTCAGGCTACCTTTTTCTGCTCTTATCTCAATAGTTACCCTCTCAAACTTGTTCTTCAGCAAGTTTAGTGCCCTCAGGATATCCCTTAGGCCTCCAATTCCCGGACCAAGTGTCAGATGTAGGTGAATAGACTTCACCTGGCTTCCTACGACTTCTTCTCTGCCCTTTGTTTCTGGTGGTACCAGTACAGCCTGCTTATCCCTGACTGCAGAGGGCTTCCATTCTTCCCTGGGAGCTCCAGCTATGCTCTCAGCCGTAGCTTCCTCTTGAGTTATAGCCTGAGCTTCAGCTTCTGCTTCAGCTTCAGCCTTTGCTCTTGCCCTCAGCTCTTCGCAGTACTTCCTGTTCACGATGACCTCTTTCTCGTCAAGAGTAACCGTGGGTTTTTCACCAAGGTATTCGCAGGTTACCTCTTCTCCGATGAGATATCCCAATCCAAAGCGCCCCTCACTAACTCCTTGCCTTATCGCATCTATAAGCACACTCTCACTCTTCAAGAGTGGCATTCCCGGAGTCTTGAGGAAGCTCTCGTAGAGTGCCTTCGTTGGGATGTACTTCTTCCCATCTAGGTACTTCATCTCAATGACCACTGGGGCCATCTTCTCGACGAGTTTACCCTCCTCTTTGAGCTTCTCATAGATGAGTTCTTCGATAGTCTTTTTTACTCCTACCGGCTTCATTCCGAGGTCAAGCTCTTCGTAACCTCCGGACTTTGGAAGGAGGACAAGCCTGTACAGTTCAGAGATCTTCTGGAGAATGTCGTCCCTCGCTCTCTTCAGGTTCTCCTTTACATCCTCTCTCTGCTCTGGCGTCAGGTTGAGAATACCTTTCTTTGCCTTATCCTCAATGACCTTCCAAGCTAGGTATCTTCTTATGAACCGATTGAACGTAGCTCTTTCTGTTTCCCGCGGAACGAGGAAAATGAGTGTATTCTTGTGAACCCTCTCACCCTCTCCATATGACTGGAGGATCTGAAGAACCTTATCCTTATCGTATTCCCTCAGAACCACGAGCTTCAAGCTCGGATCGTTGTCTGGAACGTCTGAAGGCTTTGAGGGCCAAAGATATACCTTCTTGAAGTATCTTCCTTTGAGCTGGCCTTTCAACAGTTCGTACTCAACTTCCCTTATTTCTTCATCTCCGATGTTGTTCATCTCATCAACTACAAGCTTGTTGAGGTTCGGCTCAAGGCTGAAGAAGTAACGCCCATTGCGATAGTGAAGGTACAGGAGGTTGTCTTTGAGGTATAGAATAGCATCCCCCACGATACTGCTCGAATATCTCAAATCGGCACAGGAAAGCTTGATTTCCTTCGTGGTTGCTCCATTCACTTCTCCTCCTGAGAAAGAGTACATAAAAATGGCTGTTGCAGCTCTCGTTCCTATACGGTAGTGCTCGTAAGATTCCCCCAGCATTCTATCGACTTTCTTTGCTCCCGAGTTCGGGGACAGAATGTCCGCGTCAAGTACAGAGTAATATCGGCTTTCCCCAACAATGTCAATGAGCTCATCCCTCAGCATTTTGAAGCTCAAATCGAAGTCGGAAAGCCTTATGAAAGGTACGTCCTTGCCAAGAAGCGAGCGCACGACTATCGAGAGGAGCCTTAGAACACCCCTCGTACGCTGGAACTTTGGTAGACTGCCCCATCTCTGATACAGGACGTCAATGACTTCCGGCTGGAAAGGATAGCTCCTCAAGAACTTCTGTCTGTACTGGTAAGCATTGAGACCTTCGGGGATAAGGTTTTCCTTTTCAAGGTAGTCCACAATCTCTTTCGCGACGGCCTCCATCTCGGCCTCGTCGATCCTCTTGAAAAGTCTCGTTCGTATGACATCATAAACCTCCTCTTCCTGAACAGGCGTGAAGACTTTGTGGGAGCGACCTGCTATCTTCTGGAGCTTTTGGAAGTACTCTTCAGCTTTCTCGGAATAGTGCTCAAGAATGCTCGATGGAAGAGTCATCACAAGCAGGACTCTATCTGTGGTTTTTACGACCTCCGTGAGCTCGTGGATGAAAGCCAAAGTCTGGTCGGCAAGGGTAGTTTCTCCGACTTTTATGTCTACAGCTCCCGTTCCTACTCCAGCGGCCTTCACCATGTACTCAAGGAGCTCATCTATGAGAATAAGCACAGGGGCGTTCTCCTCAAGAATCTTTGAGAGCTTCTTCTTGCCTGGAGATGTCATACCCTTTAGTAGCTCGACCTTTCCAGTGAGCTGGCGCTCGAGCTCCTCCCAAAGAATGTCCTCCTTGGCATCAAAAGCAGTCCCATCAAGAACAACAACCTTGACGTTCCACTCGCGTGCCTTGTGGTAAAGGGCTATGAGCGAGTGCGTCTTGCCTCCGCCAAAGGGGGTCTGGAGTTGAATAATGGCATCACCAACTCCCTCAAGTAATCTCCTTTTGGCGATTTCAAGGAGCTGGCTAAGGCCTTTTGTTATATATGTCCTCTCCCAGAAAAGTTTGGGATTCCTGTACTCCTCTGGTCCCTTATTCTGATAAACGCTCCACAGATCAGCCGCAAAGGTATCAAGCGTAAATCTCCCCTCTCTTATATCATCATGAGGTATGGCAATCTGGTAAAATGGCTTCAACGCCATAGACTCACCAAGAGCTATGTATAACTTTGGGTATTTTGAGTTTTCCGGTTACCTACCCATTACTTGATCCAATGAGTCCTTTGAGCTTATCAACAATGTCTGTTTTATTTCCGATGAGTTCTGTGGTCTTATTCTTGAGAAGCTCCCCCAGCGAGCTTACCTGTTCGTAAATCCAGCCAGGATTGTCGATATTTGAAATCAAGGCCTCTATCTTGTCGGGATCGTCTCCAAAGGCCTCAAAGTACTTGTTTATGACTCCCCGGAACTCCCAGTGCATAGTGCTCATGACGACCTTGAGCGCCGTGCTTCCCCCGTAGCGGTAAATCACGTGGAAAAGGTGCGTTTTCCAGAGGATATTGCCGACGAGCTTGTACGAAACCTTGTAAGCAACGTTCTCCTTCATGAATATGAGCTCCAGCCCCACTATGAAGAGCCTCTCGTAGAAAGCTGAGTAGGTGTCCTTATCTCCCGGAGTTACCCGCCGTGCGGCCTTGACGAGTCTGTTGTAGTCACGGGCAAACGAGCAGACCATGAGCATATCCTCAACTTGGGAAGGTTTGAGAGTGTTTTTCAGCTTCTTGATTTCTCTGTCATCTAAATAAGGCAGTTCAATTCCATAATCCTTCGATAGCCCCTCTGCAAGGTTCTTGTACTTATGGAGAGCCACCGTGAGGTTTGAAACTTCCTCGTTGTATGTAGCGAGGTTCCGGTATCCGGAGACGTTCTCACATTCGGGGAGTAGGGGCAGTGATGCGATGGATGTCGCCAAAGCAAGGGTGACATTGTCATAGCCGTACTTGGAGATGCTCCTCCAGAGGCTCTGGGTAAAGTTCTGGAGGCTTACCTTTAGCTGGAGTGCTTCTTCTTGGCTCAGGTTGAGTGGTTCGGCTTCTTCTGACGTTGCAGGAACCCGCTCTCCGGATTCGCCAGAAAAGATGCTTGGGGCTGGAACTGAGACGCTGGAATCATTTGAGAAGCTCAGCGGGATTGCAACTTTCTCCTCGGATGTTGCCTCGCGCTGAATGAGTCCCCACTGCCAAGTCGCTGCGAGGATCATGGGCACTATAAGCCCAACAATTGCAAAACCTAGTGTTCCCCTCAGAGGGCGGTCACCCATTTGTGTTACAGAAATCCGGGAATACAAAAGCTTTTCTCTTGTTGTAAATAGCTTCAAGAAGTAGTCTGCTTCAAAAGTGTACCCCCTAGAGTTAGGCATATGTCCTAAGACTGATATAAGTAACCACCCCAATATCAGAGTAGGGGTAACAACTACTGAATTTCTTCAAAGCTAGAGAACTCATTGAATACTCATGAGACAATCCCTCTAGAAGATAATAATGACTTTATAATCGAGCAGGTGGCGAAGATATACAAGTTCGGTAGTGTCCATAAGGCTATAAAGTTACGAGAGGAGCTTGAATCTGCAATAGGAGGTAAGGAATAGATTCAAGGACGACTACGATGCCCTCATCTTCAGCGAGGTAGTTATGTTGTCAAGCAAGTCTGACGAGCTATGCACCCTGTACACCATTGATAAAAACTTCGCGAGAACTGCTAAGAAACCCTTGAGGAAGTGAAAGCTGAGAACCCGGAGAAAAAACTTCGAGTAGTTTACCTCCCAGATGAAATTTGGAGAGAAGGACCGTAACGAGCCAAAAATCACCTCCTTATGAACTTCTCAAGTGTCTCCTGCTTTCCAGACTTCTCCTCGCTGTTGAAGAGCGAGTAGTCACCTTTCTCAATGGCCCTCTTTATGTGCTCCCTGCCAGCGAGGAAGCCATCGAGGAGCTTCTTCTCCTTGCTGTCCTTCGGCAGAACCTCGCTGATGACTTGAGCCACCTTGTAGAAGACGTCCTTCTCGCCCCAGCCTGTCTCAGCGAGCAAGCTTACCATCTCCCTCTTCCTATTGGCCTGCCATAGGAGTAAGACCTTGTGAAGAACGTCTATGAGATCATTACCCTTTATCTCATTCAGCTTCCTGTCCTGCGGGCCAAGAACACGAATGAACTCCTTCTCCTTCACGATAAAGCCCTTGTTCCACTCTTTTTCAAGGTCGAGCCCAACGGAAGTTGCGAGCTTTCTTGCTTCGTCAAAGTGAACCTTCGCCTCGCCGTACATCCAGCGCCAGAGCACGTAGAATTTCGTGAGTGGTGATAGCTCTGAAGAGATGTCCTCGTGGAGAACCTGTCTTATAGCATAATCAGTTACTATGTCTCTCACGAGCTGGAGCAAGCGATCACCCCTTATCTCGTTGCCCTCATAGTCAAGAATCTTCTCGTACTTGCCGAAGACTTCGATGGCCGAGCCTATTGCAGCTATGAAGAAGTCCGCACCACTTATGCCCTCCTTCCATAAGGCGTCAAGCTTCTGCTCAAGAGTCTTCCTTAGATCTCTCTTGATTTCCTCAAACCAGCCAACGCCCTGCTTTTCTATCTTGCGAGCGACGATGTAAATTGATGAAGCTAGAGCGGCAGATTCTTTCGCTCTGAGCCTGTTCGCCATCTCTGTATGGATTGGCCAGGAAGCTGTGGGAACGAGACCAGAGTCAAGGAGCGAGTTTATGAGCGTTTCCCAGCCCTCTGTAGTTTTATGGGCGTAAACGAGCACGAGGATTCCGTTCGGCTTGAGGACGCGGTGGATTTCCTTTAGGGCTTGTCTCATGCCTTCTTCGAACTGTTTCTTTGCCGCTTTCCAATCCTTATCGTGAGTATAAGCAACGAGTTCCTTGCTCTTTGGAGTTAGTGGTGTCAGAAACAGCTCTGGATAGAGGTCTCCGATGGTTCTCTTGAGCCAAACATAGAAGAAGTCGCTGAGATAAGAGTAGGGCACGTTGTCATAGTAGGGGGGATCTGTGAATACAGCATCAAAGTAGTTATTAGGGTAGGGGAGAGAAGTTGCTGAATTCTGACCAACCTGAGGAACTCTAGGTGATTGTACCTCTGAAAAGTGCTCAACACTTTTTAGACATAGATGCAGGATAGTTCTAAAACTACCAGTCGAATTACTAAATGGGTTTACCTCAGGATAGTCCCACACCATAGGAAGAGCATTTCTTGAGAACAAATGTTTTACAGCTTCAGAGGTATTTTCCCAGCGCGTGAGAGTATTTGAGAAGGCTGCAACCATATCTACACTAAGTGCTAGAAATGTAACAATAGCTTTTGCGTACTCTTTATTATAACCCTCTTCAAGCATTCTCTGATAAGCATTTTTTATTTTTTCTGCTAAAGTTATCATAACAAGTTTCTGTCGGTCGTTGAAAAGATCACCCCAAATTTTCATACCATAGTTTTGAACCCTGAAGCCCAGAGTACCCTTTGGAGGCAGGGGTTCGTCCGGTACTGGATCAATGTCCCACTTCTCCATAAGCTTTACTCTTTTCTCCTCAAGATAGTGCTTCGCCTCCTCGTAGGCTTGGATGTCCTTCTCCGTTGGCAGGCGATACATCTTACCCCTCTTGTCTGGATGGTGGAGGATAACGGCAACCATTCTTTGCCCGGCCTTTCCCTCGCGGAAGAGCTTTCTCACGGTGTTCGCGTCGTGGGTCATGCCACAGACCGGACAGGTCACCTTCGCGCCCTTGACTGTGCCCTTTGAGGGATCAAAATTCTCTGGCATAGGCTCGTAGCCGTCGCCAACTATCTTGAACTTGACCTCGTTGCCCTCAACGTAAGGATACAGGGCTACCTTCTTGTTATCCTTCCTTACCAGCCAGAACTGTCTCATTAGAGGAATCTCGGCACCGCACGTGGGGTTCTGGCACTTTATCGTTCTCGCCCAAATGTATCCTACAGGAATGTAACCGTCCTCATCTTGGGGGTAAAAGCGCTCAAGCTCTTTCTTAGCTTCTTCAAGAACCCACTCTCCCCACCTCTTTACGTCCCTCACGAGGTCGTACCCCTTACCCTTCTCCTCCGGTGAGAGCCACTCTTCAAGTACCCCCTTCTTTCTCTTCCCGTACTTCTGAGGGTACTCAAGGACGGCCTTGAGGATGAGAACGGCAACTGGATTGTAATCAAGGGCATAGGTTTCACACCCTAGGCGGAGTGCCTCAAGAGGTATTGAACCACCGCCTGCAAAGGGATCGAGAACGCGGGGCCTTTCCTGGTTTGGGTCGTCACGTATTTGCTTGAAGTATTCAAGAATTTCTTCTCTAGCCTTCTTTATTATTTCCTCGTTTAGTGAATTCTCCCATTTTGAGAGCTTTGCTATGAATTTCTTTTTTCTTTCAATTTCATGCTCGTCCTTTGGTGCTGGAATAAGAGCAGCAAAGTTAGTTGCTCTTGATGCTGCTAGGGGACGTCTCGCCCACCAGATGTGAAGAGTCGAAATATGACCATGTCTTATGTTCTTCTCCCTTACGGATTCTTCACTTACCGCTTTGACCGGAAAGGCCACCTCGATAAAGCGCTTGTCCTCCATAATTTCACCTCCAAGCCCTTGCGATTACCAACAATCCGACAATAAACAGGATAAACTTGAATATGCTATACCATTTTGGGTCGAATACCTTATCTTCGAGGTGATTGAACTGGGTTTTTCTTGTCTCTACGATGGTTGATGTAATCTCGAATCCCAATTCCCGCTCTCTCTTGAGTGCAAGACTTGCCATCGCACGTAGATAGCGGGCATTTTTCCTGGCGATAAATCCGACGGTACCCATTATCCAGCCTCCCAGTATGAGAACAAGACCTGCCAGTATCTGATTTCTGTCATAGAGGAGCATTGCAACTGACACAATAGTAAACAATAATGGAAGTCCAAACTGAGTAATACTATGGAGCTGAGAGTCAAACTGCTGTATTTTGCTCTCTATCAGCTTGAGCTCTTCAACTATCATTTGAGGATCTGTTTTCGAGTTATCAGCTCCATTGGTCTCCATTCTACCGCCTCCTCAGACCTCAACCTTTTCCCCTTTCTTCCTCCACTCCTCAACCGGGACTTTGAACCTTATCTCGTACTTCTCCACGACTTTGAGGGTGTGAGCGGGATCACGGATGATGTAGAGCGTCGGCCTTTCGGCGGCGTAGGCGACGACGTAAAGCCAGTACTTGTCCTTCAGCCTCTTCGCGGTTACGTACTCGTTCCATGTAAGCTCCACATCCCCAAGTCTTGCCCTTGCCTTTACTTCTATGTACCTCTTCTCACCGTTACCCTCGGAGTAGATATCGTAACCGAGGTTCTCTTTCGAGACGTCCCTTGGCTCTCTTCCATGTTTTCTCTCGTATTCCATCGCTATCTGCATCCCTATCTCCTCTATGCTTGGGTCTTCGCCCATATCTCCCCGTGGCAGAACGTAGACTGCACCCACAAAGGTTGGCACTTCGGTTGTAAGGCTTGTTTCTCTCCGAATCCTTTCCGGGAGTTCTTCGAGTGCCTTCTTATATCTGTTTAGCCTTTCTTCAAGGTTGCGTATTGTAAGAGTATATCTTTTCCTTTCCTCGGGTGGGAGGAGCTCATATTCAGCCAGCTTGTAATCGAGGTCGTCTATGAGTTTCTTGAGTGATTTGATGCCGTACTTTTCCTTTATCTCCGCTTGTCTCTTTCTCTCTTCGAGGAGTTTTTTCATGTACTTCCTCAATTCCTGATGGGCATAGTGCATGGCTTCGTCCCTGCGCTGGAAGTCCACCTCAACCTCTGGGGAGTCTCTCGCTGGCTCAAGGTCCCAGATGATCTTTGGGTCAATGGTCTCGAACTTCTCTCCGTCGTCGTACACTGCTATGAGGGTTTTTCCTGCCGTCGAGCCGAATCCGTCTTTCACTTCTCCCTCAAAGAACCAGATGACGCCGTGTAGTCTGTTCCTTGGATCATAGAATACCGAGCCCTTCAGGAGTTCTTCGCGATAGTTCTCGCGAACCCAGTAAAGTAAGGCCTCAAAGAGTGGATGCCCGAAGGAGACGAACTCAACGTCGTCCCTCTTCTCCGATAGCTCCTTATCGAAGGTTATTGCCTTGTACGAGCGTTCTACCTTTCCGTAGCCTTCTCTTTCGGCTATCTCACGGAGAACGCGGGGCACTCTATCTACTGAGTACACGTGGGGTTCTCTCTCCCTCACCCTCGCGTTGAGTCTTGCCATGGCTTTCACGAAGAAGAGTTCAAGGTACTCTGGTGAGAGCCTGTTCTCTTCAGCCTTTTCGAGAAGGTGTTTTACCTTAGTGAGGTCAATGTGTTTGGTCGCGAGGCTTTCCCCGAGGACCTCTTTTGCCCTCTTGACAACTTCATCTGTTTGGAGGGCTTTTTCTTGCTCCTGCAGGACGCTCTCTGGGTCCCTCATCATGGCTGCTACTTCTGCGAGCACCTTGTAGAGGTTCTCCCCGTCTAGGAGCTCGCCAATGACGTCGTAGACCTTGTCTCCGAGGGCTCTTCTTATCTCCTCTATCTTCTGCAATAATCTCCTGAGGACTATGCCTTCCCTCGTGTTCTCAGCGACGAAGTTGAAGATGTGTACTGGATACTTTTGCCCGTAGCGGTGCACCCTTCCTATCCTCTGCTCAAGCCTGTTTGGGTTCCAGGGTATGTCGTAGTTTATGAGCAGGTGGCAAAACTGGAGATTTATCCCCTCTCCTGCGGCTTCTGTAGCGACCATGACTTGGGCCCATGTCCTGAAGTCCTTTTCGCGCTGAATTCTCTCTTCCATCGACATCTCACCGTGGATTGAGGTCACGGTGTAGCCCCATTCTTGGAGCTTGTTTACGAGGTAATCGAGAGTATCCTTGAACTCGGTGAATATCAGGACTTTCTCGTTCTCCCCGTGCTCTTTCCGTATGATTTCAAGTGTCTCCTTGAGCTTGCGGAGTTTTGTTTCCTGTTCCCTCGCTATAAGGTCTTCAGTCATGCGAATGAGTTCTTCCAAAGTTTGGATTTCACGTCTTATCTTCTCTTTTTTCCTCGTTATAAGCATAACTTCCATTTCACGCTCTTTTTTCCAACGTTTCCTTTCTTCTTCATCTTCAAGTTCGAGCAGGTCCTCAAAGGTTAGTTGTGCCGGTTCCTCTTCTATCTTCCCGGTTCTCAGGTATTCTTCCAAGCGAGCTTTTCTTCTCTTTAGTGATTGAAGGAGGGCGTAAGTACTTGAAGCAAACCTCCTTTGAAGTATGACGAGGGGGAAGACTATGCTTCTTTTCTTCCCTTCTTCCAGCATTGTGTACTGGTCGCGAATGTAGAGGGAGAGATAGTTATAGACCTTCATCTCCTCGTCCGTGAGTTTGAATGAGACTGTGTGGGAGTACCTGGGCTTGAATATCCTCCGACCTTCGAAGTCTACAAGATCTTCTTTCATACGCCTAAGGAATATAGGGTTCTCGTTTTTTCTTATAGCTTCAAGGAGTATTTCTTTATCGCTGAAGAGCCCCGGTAGGAGGAGGTCGAGGAGAAGGCGAAAGTTCTCAGGATCTCCTTTGTGAGGAGTTGCTGTGAGGAAGAGCATGTGGGTGGAATTTTGGGAGAGCACTTCTCCGACGCGGTATCTCTTGGTGCGATATATTTTCCTGCCGAATCGGTAAGCAGCCATTTTGTGAGCTTCATCAACCACTACCAGATCCCAGCTCACTGTTTCAAGGCTCTTCCTTATGTCTTCCTGTTTGAGAAAGTCGATTGATGCTATTACTTGCTTTTCTCGCCTCCATATATCTGGCGTGTTCCTATACATTTCTCTCCCAACGACCGTAAATTCCTCTTCGAACTTTTCCTTCATTTCCCTGCGCCATTGGTCTATAAGATGCCCCGGGACTACGATGAGGATTCTTTCTGCGAGTCCTCTGAGCTTGAGCTCTTTTATCACGAGTCCAGCCATAATTGTCTTTCCTGCACCAGGGTCATCGGCAAGGAGGAATCTTATTTGGGGATTTTTGAGGATGTAGTTGTAAACTGCATCAATCTGGAAGGGGAGTGGAACTATCTTTGAAACGCTAACGGCTAAAATAGGATCGTAGAGTGAAGCAAACTGATATCTCTTGGCTTCGATTGCAAGGGCTACAGCTTCGGGATCTCCTTTGAATGTGAGGGGATTTTCTACAATCTCTATGTTCTTGAGTTCTTCTTTTGTGAGGAGTGACATGCCAGGTTGACTACTGAAAAGACCTTTCCAAGCTATTTTGAATGTTTGAGCTCTTTCATTATACTGAACCATTTCAACAAGAATAGGTTCTTTCCATTTTGTGCTCTTGAGAATGTAGCCGGGTTTTATCATCTCTTTCATTCCTACCAACCGGAGAGATTTTCTATCTCGTGAGATAAAAAGATTTTGAGATAGCTTGAAGAATTTATATAGGGTACTATAAGAATCGGAAGAGTGCTCTTAGTCTTCCTATTCTCTCCTTGCGCTTTTGCTCTCCGTATACTCCCAATAGCCTTCTTCCTTATAACGCTTGAGGTCTATAACAAAGAGTTATGGGGATCTCATCAAAGACAGAGTGAGTAGCTCGATCTGCATGAGATTTATGTCTTTTTATTGGTTTGTAGTTGGGCTAGAGCATCGCTTGGGTTCCCTCAGCTTATGCCATACCATATACCTTCTCCTGTTGCTGATACTTCTTTTTTCTTCCTTATTTATTTTGGAACTATGTCAAATCATCTTGAGTAGCATCAAATCAAGGAAGAAAAGCGAGGTGAGAGGGTTAGAGCTTCGAATATATCTCACGTTCGAGAAACTGTAAAAAACGAGGATACTCCTTGAGTGCGAGAGCGAGCAAGTTCAAGTAGTGCTTTGCGAGCACGCTTCGAGCAGTTCTGCCCTGCAGGAAGTCAATAACACTCTCAGGCACATGCAGTTGTGCTAAAAAGATTGCATGAGAGCGTCTGAGTTTTTGCCAACTTATTCTTGCCCTCTTCGCGTAATTTTCAAGGACGTAAACTGTAACCTTTGCACTTGAATTCATGAAAAACTTAGCAGTCTCTGATGAGCACAGACACACAAATGCCTTCTTCGTTCTGTTGTCTTTATTGAGCTCAACGAGCACAAACTCATCGAACTTTTTCACCCGCCTTCTCATCATCATCTTGACTGCAAGGACAAGTTCAGAGCGCCTCAGCCCACTCTCTATAGATAATCTAACAAGGTAGTATAGACGCTCATCTTTCTTGGACTTTCTAAGCAACCTCACCAGCTCATCAATCGAATAGAACTCAAGCCGCCTCCGCCCCTCGCTTTGGTTCTGCTCCTTTTTGATAGTAAGCAACCAATACTTTGCGACGTGCTCGGGAATATATCTTCTCTCAAAGGCGAACTTGACGAACGCCCTGAAGGCCCGTATCTTTATGTCAGTGTCGAGAGAATCAATCTCGAGCTCGTGAGAGAGCAGTTTGCGAACAACACTCACATATTGTCTCACAAGCTTCTTGCTGTATTGGTTTTGCACGAGCCAATCACCATATGCTTCGATAAGTTTGTCTGGCTCGTGCAACTTCAAGAGTCGTGAGATAAGAGCGCCGAATTCAAGCCGCTTTTTGGTTTCAAATCCCTCTCCAACCTCCGTTTGGGAAAAGGCGGGCCCTTCTGCCTCTAAACCACCCTGACAAGGTGGAGGTCCGGGGTTCAAATCCCCGCGGGCCCACCAAGAACAATTTTTCCTCTATTATTAGAACGATGGTCTTTTGGTAAGATAGAAAATTGAAGGAGATTTTTATTCAGAAGAACTTTTTAGATAGATATGCATCCCTGAAAACGCGTGCTTGGAAGTGTACCGAGAGCAGGTCATCACGGCTCACCCTCTATGAATGTCTCCTCAACAGCCATATAATAGGCCTTATATATATCGCTCTTAGTGACAACTCCAACTAATTTCCCTGTTTCATCAACAACTGGCAAAATTCTCTGTTTCATTAAGATCTCAAGGGCATCCCTAGCACTCTTATCTTTTTCAATTGTACATGCTCTCAAAGGTTCTTTCGTCCCCCTCAAAACATCCTGGACACATATAACGCCGATAACTGTGCCACTCTCATCCAGAACTGGAAAACAGTCATGACAAGTCTGTATAGCTTTTGAAATTACTTCCTCATTCTTAAACCCAGCTCTTAAATAGACAACATCCCTAGACATTATCTCCTCAACCTTCACCATTTCAAGTATCATTGGCCTTCCAGTTCTTATTCTTAGCCCTCTCTTCTCAAGTTTGAGAGTGTAAATAGAAGATCCTTTGAATATGAGCCTCGCAGTCAAAAAGCTGACAGTTGAAGCTATCATTACCGCCGGTAGAAGGGAGTATTCCCCTGTGAGCTCGGCCACCATAAGAATTTGGGTTATTGGCGCCTGGGTTAGGGCACTAAAAAATGCCGCCATTCCAATGAGGGAGTAGCTCTGGGGATTTAAGTTGAACAACATGGCAAACGCTCCACCGAGCATTGCCCCTATATAGAGGCTGGGAGCGAAGATACCACCGCTAAAGCCCGAGGCAATAGTAAAAATCGTTGCGACGGCCTTTGCAACTGCTAGAATTATCATGGTTCTTAATCCTAATTTACCAAGTAAAGCAAGCTGAAGGCCTTCATAACCAACACCAAAAATTCCATAGCCTTCTAGTTGCGATCCAAGAACTCCAACAACCAATGCACCAATAATCAATCTTGGTAGAAGGGGAATCCTTTCAAGGACATCCCCAATCTTGTAGAGGGTTTTGGCAAAAGCCGGGGCCAAAACCCCTGTAATTAGCCCCATAAGGACATAATAAAGGCCTTCGGAAATTGAGTGAGACAGCCCAGAAGGTATTTCAACTTCAAAGGCTCTCCCAAGAAAGGCCAAGGTTATGGCATTCCCTATTATCGATGAGATAAATATTGGAACTAAATTTAGGGAAAACGCTCCCATGTAGATAACTTCAAGGGCGAACATGGCTCCAGCAAGGGGGGTATTAAAAGTCCCAGATATTCCGGCGGCAAGTCCACATGTTGTTATGAGTCTTTTTATCTGAGGTGAGAGAGAAAGCCTCCTACTAATCCAAGATGCTATTGATGCTCCTATGAACCCTATTGGGCCTTCCCTGCCTGCGCTTCCTCCAGAACCTATTGTTATGGAAGTTGCAATGACTTTTAGTATTGCGAACTTTCCCCCTATTTCCCCTTTTCTGAAGATTACGCTCTCTATAACCTCGGGCACTCCCGTTCCCCTAACCCTTGGATTGTTCTTGACTATTGGGTATATCAGAAGAGCCCCTATTATTGGCATCAAAAAGACCTCGAACCTTGCGGATAGAATATCAAAGAAAAACTTCCTTGTAACGGTAACTAAGAACCTGAAAAGCAATGCTCCTAATCCACCTCCAATTCCGGCAATTATAGAGGCAAATATTATCTTTGCCCATCCCATCGTCGTTAAATTGTTCCCAAGGTTATTAATCCTTCATCATAAAAATGGAATATTAAAATTAACCAGTGAAGTAATCAGGTTCCTTAACGGTTTCGCCGCTCATTCTCTTTCTGCTTTCCTCGAACTGCTTATAATATTCAATCATGTACTTGGTAACGCTTGGTTTGACTTTCTTAAACGCCTCCTCAAAATCTTTCCTCGTAACTACAAGCTGACTTAGGAACTCTTCGCTTTCCTCTTCGACTAATTCCCTTGGTAGAGATGAAACTGCTCTCTTTAATGCATTCAACGCTGCTTCCCTCACTAAAGCTGCTATGTCAGCTCCTGTGTAACCCTCTGTTCTCTTAGCCAGCTCTCTAAGATCCACATCTTTTGCTAGTGGCATGTTCCTCGTGTGCACCTTGAATATCTCAAGCCTGGCCTTCTCGTCGGGCGCTGGAACCAGGATTAGCCTGTCAAACCTTCCTGGCCTCAAAAGAGCTGGGTCAAGTATATCCGGTCTGTTTGTTGCAGCAATAACAACAACCCCACTGTTTTCTTGTATCCCATCCATTTCGGTGAGTAACTGATTAATTAATCTATCTGTGACTTTCTCTCCCTCGGAGGTTCCTCTTGCTGGAGCTATGGCGTCAATTTCATCGATGAATATTATCGAAGGAGCGGTCTGTCTAGCCTTTCTAAATATTTCCCTTATTCTCTTCTCACTCTCACCAACCCACTTGCTGAGAACTTCTGGTCCCCTAATGGCTATGAAGTTCGCCTGACTCTCGGTGGCTATTGCCTTAGCTAGTAATGTCTTACCAGTTCCTGGGGGTCCATATAAGAGGATACCCTTGGGAGGAGTTATGCCCAACTTTTTGAAGGCCTTTGGGTACTTGAGTGGCCATTCCACAGCTTCTCTAAGCTGTTGTTTTACCTCTTCAAGGCCTCCTATGTCGTCCCAGTGAACGTTTGGAACTTCAATTAACACTTCCCTCAGCGCTGAAGGCTCAACCATCTTTAGAGCTTCAAGGAAATCTCTCTTCGTTACCTTGAGTTCTTCAAGAACTTCTCTCGGAATTGTTTCGGCCTCTGGATTTATCTTACCCTCCTTGATCAGCCTCCTCAGAACGACCATTGCAGCTTCTCTAGCCAATGCCGCCAAGTCAGCACCAACGAATCCGTGGGTTATCTCTGCAAGCTCGTCAAGTAACTTGTCAATAAGTTTCCCCTTGACTTCAACGTATATCTTCCCCTCTTTCTTTAGGATATCCTTTATCTCCTCATCGCTACTCGCTTCTTTCACTTCCTCCATAAGCTTGGAGATGACGGCCTTATCAAATCTCTCCTCCTTTTCTAATTCTTTGAGAACCTTCAACACTGCATCCTTCTCGAAGTCTGGTTCTATTGGCATTCCTCTTGTGTGGATTTGTAGGATTTCTTTTCTGCCCTGTTTGTCTGGGACGCCAACCTCAATCTCCCTATCAAATCTTCCAGGCCTCCTAAGAGCAGGATCCAAAGCATCAGGCCTGTTAGTGGCTGCAATAACTATGACCTTGCCCCTTGACTTAAGGCCATCCATCAAAGTCAGTAATTGAGACACAACCCTCTTTTCCACTTCCCCAACAACTTCCTCCCTCTTCGGTGCTATTGCGTCAATTTCGTCTATGAATATTATTGCTGGAGCATTCTCCTCAGCCTCCTTGAATATTTCCCTTAATCTCTCCTCGCTCTCTCCATAGTACTTGCTCATTATCTCTGGCCCATTGATTGCAATGAAGTAAGCGTTCGCCTCATTAGCCACAGCCTTAGCAAGTAAAGTCTTACCCGTCCCTGGGGGACCATAGAGAAGAACACCCTTTGGAGGCTCAATTCCCAACCTTTCAAACAATTCAGGATGCTTAAGAGGTAACTCAACCATTTCTCTAATCTTCTCTATTGCATCCTTGAGCCCGCCAATATCCTCATAGGTAACTTCTGGAACTTTCTCTTCACGAACCTCAACTGCTTGGGGGAGAACTTCAACCTCAGTGTTGTACGTTATCTGGACTATACCCTTTGGTATCGTGTTGACGACTACGAACTTAAGCTCACCAAAGCCAACGGACATCGCTTCAAAGAACCCTCTAAATAGTTCATCAAAAGGTGTACCTGAATAAAATTCACCCCTGCCACTCGCAACTATTATATCTCCCTTTACAACTGGTCTGCCCAAAAGGTTGTTCTTTATAATGTCCCCAGGAATTTGGAGGATAACACCTCTTTGTGCTGGTGCTAAGATGACTTTTTTAGCTTCTCTAACTTGAGCTCTTCTGACTGTTACAAAATCCCCTATGCTAACCCCAGCATTCTTCCTTATATATCCATCCATCCTAATTATGTCAAGGCCTCTATCATCTGGGTGAGCGTTTGCAACTATTGCGGCTGTAACTCTTTCTCCTTCTATCTCTATGATATCTCCCGCTTGGACACCAAGCATTCTTTGATATTTTCTATCAAATCTAACTATTCCCCTTCCCACATCCCACTTTAAAGCTTCAGCAACTCTGAGCTTTATTTCCTCTTTCTTTTCCTCTCCTCTCCCAAGTATCATTTTCCCACCTCTCTTTTCTTCTTTTGAATCTCAATTGCTTCTTCTATCGTAATATTACCCAACGCAACTTCCCTCGCAAGTTCCGAGGAGATAGTGATTTTGCCTCCACTTAGCCTTCTACTTTGAGCTTTTATATTTTCTATTTCTCCCTTTGTAACATTATTCCCTTTGATGAGTTCCCTTATTGTAACTTCCCTTCCCTCTCTTAACCCTATATTTATTGACGCAATAATGTCCTGAATTGCCCAGGCTTCTATCCCTCCAACCCTCGGTGTTGTCCCTTTCTCGTTGACTAAGATTACTCGATAATCATCACCTAAGATTTTTGAAAGCGTCTTTAGCATAAGCGTTCTATGCCTCTTAGCACCATGGCCGATTTTTATCTTTGCCCCAGGATATTTTTCAAGTAGCTGAACTATAACATCAACATCCTTGGGGCTTTTTAAGTGATAAACCTCAAGAACCCTATTATCAGCTACAACGCTTACTCCGGGTCTTTCTCCGGGATCAATTGCAATGTATACGGACTCAAACCTTCTCTTCCCCTCTAGCTTCAAAAGTAGCTCGTCTATAAAATTCTCATCCCTAACAACTATTTTAGTGGGAAAGTTTATCTTTTTGTAATCTTTTTCTGAAGTCAATACAATCTCCACATCAAAGGGGATCTCTTCATCAATCCTTAAGCTGTAAAATGGAATCTTATGCTCCCTTAATACCTTAGTAGCTATATAATATACCCTCGCATCCGTTGTTATTATTGCTACCCGCATCGTTAGATAAGTAAAAGAGAAAGAATAAAAAGCTCACTCCTCAGGCTTGGGGAGAATTGCCTCAACACCAAGTACCTTCCACATGGCCTTTATCTGATTCCTTAGCTCTTCAATGGCTTCAGGTCTCTTGAACAAGTGCTTGAATCTTCCCTGGAGCTTAAGGTATTCCTCGATTGGCTTCTTGAATTCTATCCTCACTACCCTTCCACCCTCCTTGTGTACCTTTGCTCCCCCTCCTGGTGGCTGAATCTTAATGTTCCATATGTCCCCGTACTCGATCTCAAAGAGTGGCCATATCCCAGTCTCAATGGCCAGCCTTGCTATCTCAACACTCTTTTCGAGTGGTGTTCTCCAACCGGTTGGGCAGGTACAGTGAACCTGTACGAATGCCGGGCCATCGACCTTAGCAGCTTTCTTTACTTTCTTTATGAAATCGAATGGGTTACCAATGCTAGCAGTTGCAACATATGGGACTTGGTGGGCAGCTGCAATGAGAGCAACCCACTTCTTTGGCTTGTCCTCACCAATTGAGTATTTTCCTGGCGGTGATGTTGTGGTCCATGCTCCGTAGGGGGTTGAGCTTGACCTCTGGATTCCCGTGTTCATGTAAGCCTCATTATCGTACATCAAGTATACTACATTGTGCCACCTTTCGAGCATTCCCGAGAGAGCTTGCAGGCCTATATCTGCTGTACCACCATCACCACCTATGGCAAGAATCTTCCCCTTAATTCCCTTCTTTTTCCATGCTGCTTCAATTCCACTTGCCGCAGCTGCAGCGTTCTCAAATGCAACGTGAACCCAGGGAACTTTCCAAGCGGTGTATGGAAATACTGCTGAAACTACCTCCATACATCCAGTTGCTTGGGCGATTGCGAATGCATTTGGATCTCCATATTTTTCTTCCATGGCTTCACTAAATGCCTTAGTTGCAAGCTTTAAAGCTATAGCACAGCCACAGCCAGCACAGGCAGCGTGACCGGGAGCCCAATATTCACGAGTGGTAACGGGAGGCTTTCTAACCGCCATTCTAATCACCTCACAAGAGCTCCTTCCTCAGTCCAATCCAGCTTATTGGCTTCTCAACCTTACCCTCCTCAAGGGCCTTCTTAGCAATTCCCAATGCTTCATCAAGCTGGTCAAATGTCACGTCTCTTCCACCGAGTCCGGCTATGAAGTCTAGGAGTATCGGCTTCTCGCTCTCATTAATTAGGGCGGCTGAGGCATCTGTAAAGACTGCCCCATATAGACCCATGCTTATATTCTTCTCGATGAAGGCGAGAATCTTAGTCTTCTTTGCAAGCTCTCTTATCTCTTCAACTGGGAACGGCCTATAGACTGTTATCTTTGCTGCCCCAACCTTGTATCCCTCTTCCCTCTTCTTGTCAACCCATTCCTTGAGGGTTCCAGCCAGTGACCCCATAGTGACAAAGATTATATCGGCATCCTCAGTTTTATATTCCTCAATCTTCTGGTACTTCCTACCGAACTTCTTCTCGAACTCTGCAAATGCTTCATCAATTACCTTCTTTGCTCTCTCCATGGCCTCCCACACTAAGTATCTGGTTTCCATGTAGTGAGCTGGGAAAGCTAACGTTCCCTGGGTTATGGGCCTGTGTGGATCAACGTACGCGTGCTTTGGCTCATACTCTCCCAAGAACTCATCGACAACTTCTTGATCTGGTATCTCCACCGGCTCAACTGTGTGCGTTAGGATGAACGCATCAAACCCAACCATTGCTGGTAATAGAACTCTTTCATCTTCAGCAACCTTGTACGCAAGTAATATTAGGTCTAGGGCCTCTTGGTTGTTCTCAGCGTAGAACTGCATCCATCCTGTATCCCTCTGGCTAACGCTATCTTGCCAATCGTTCCAGATGTTGATTGGGGCAGATAATGACCTGTTACCAATTGCCATCACAATCGGCAACCTCATTCCAGCTGCTATGAAGAGTACCTCATGCATTAAGGCAAGACCTTGAGATGCAGTCGCCGTGAATGTCCTAACTCCCGCAGCTGCAGCTCCTACTAGTGCTGAAATAGCTGAGTGCTCGCTCTCAACCTTTATAAACTCCGCATCGAGTTCACCATTTGCTACGAATTCGCTGATCTTCTCGGGAACAAGGGTTGACGGTGTAATTGGGAACGCCGCAATGACCTTGGGTTTAGCGAGCTTTGCAGCCCAAGCAGCAGCCTCATTTGCCTTCATAACGGTTCTAATTGGCATCTTCACCACCCCATTCACTTAACTTCCCTAACCATCTCAATTGCCTTGGTTGGGCACTCATTTGCACAAATCCCACAACCCTTACAATAGTCATAGTCGAAAACTGGGTAGCCTTCTTCGTCTAAGTAGATTGCTGGCTCTGGACAGTAGATGTAACACAAGAAGCACCTAACACACTTATCCTTCTTGAACTCGGGCCTGAAGACTCTCCAAGAACCCGTTTTGTTAATTACGCTACTTCCTGGGAGGTACACTATAGCTCCTGGAGTCATTTTTTCTGTTAATTCCTTTTCTGCTCTCTCAATATCCGCCTTAAACGGGCTCTCAGCCATACATACCACCTCAAATGAGTTATCCACTTAAATTTAAATAAATTAAGGGGAATTCAACCAAACACTTCAGCAAGCTTCTTGAGCCTCTCCCACTCCTCAAGCACCCACTTCTGAAGTATTTCAATGTCTTCCTTTGTCATGTACTTAAATCTCCCCTGTAGCTTGAGGAATTCCTCGATTGGTTTTGGATCCTTCTTTGGGTTTGGCATGTTGATCTTGTACTTGCCGTTCTCGTACTCAAAGAGCGGGAAGTATGCGGTTTGTACCGCCAGCCTCGCAATCTCTATTGTCTTGTCAGTTGGACTTCTCCATCCTGTTGGACAGGGAGAAAAGAGCTGAATAAAGCTAGGCCCAGGGGTCTTCTGAGCCTTCTTGAGCTTTCTTATAAAGTCCTCAGGATAAGCCACACTGGCAGTTGCAGCATAAGGAATCCTATGAGCAATTACAATATCAATAACTTTCTTCTTGTGTCTCTTCTCAAGGAAGTGCTTCTTTCCTCCCGGGGTATTTGTGGTCCATGCTCCGTAGGGGGTTGAGCTTGACCTCTGGATTCCGGTGTTCATATAAGCCTCATTATCGTACATAATGTAAACTGCATCGTGGCCTCTCTCGAGGAATCCGCTCAAGGCCTGAAGACCTATGTCTGCAGTTCCTCCATCGCCGGCCCAGCCGACCACCATTATTCCATCTTCTCCCTTAACTTTGTAACCAAGAGCTTTCAGGCCGGCCTCAATACCACTAATCACGGCTCCAGTAGTTTCAAAAGCAGTATGGAAGAGGTTAGCGTCTAAAGCTGAGTATGGCCAAGGTCCAGCTATTATCGTTGAACAACATGCTGGGATTACAATTATAGTCTTTCTTCCGTAGGCTTTAAGGACGTACCTAAGGCCGAGAGATGCACCACAGCCCTGGCAGGCCGTGTGGCCGGCATAAAAATGTTCGTCAAATGGAATGGTGAGCCTCTTCTTAATATTCTCAGGAACCTCCATCACTCTCACCTCTTAAGGTGATACCATTCAATTTCCCTATCCAACTTACCGCTCTCAATAATCTTTTTCATATCTTCAGCAATAACCTTAACGTCTTTGACCGTAAAGTCCCTTCCTCCAAGTCCTACAATGTAGTTCTTCATTATTGGCCTCGCACTGGTATTATAGAGAGATCCTTTAGCCTCGTTAAAGAGGATACCCTCCTGACCAAATGAGAAGTTTCTGTCTAGGACGGCTATTCCTTTCACGCTCTCCGCTATCTCGAGAAGCTCTTCCTTTGGGAACGGGCGGAACCAGCGGACCTTTGCATAACCCACCTTGTAGCCTTCTTTCCGTAAAAGGTCAACCGCTTCTTTAACCGTTCCCATGAGTGAACCCATTCCCATAAACACGAAGTCTGCGTCATCGATGTAGGCCTTCTCTATCATCTCACTGTAGTCTCTTCCGAACCTTTCACCAAACTCTTTACCAACTTCTTTAATAACCTTCTTTGCATCTTCCATAGCCTTCGCTATCTTGTACCTGAACTCGTAGTAGTCATTTGGAGTTGCGAGCCCGCCGACGGCGAAAGGCTCGTCAAAGTTTGCTAAGCTATAGAGGGGCTTTCTAGGCGGGAGGAATTCATTCACTAGTTCCTGGGGGATCATCTCGACTACATCATAGGTGTGGCTCAAGATAAATGCGCTCTCTATGATCATTGCTGGTAAGTTTACATTCTCGGCAATTTTGTAAGCCATCAGTACCCCGTCGTAAACTTCTTGGTTGTTCTCTGCATAGAACTGCATCCATCCAGTGTCTCTTTGAGCAAGCGAGTCAGTTTGATCATCCCAAACGCTCCATGGAGGGGCCATTGCTCTGTTCACATTGACCATTACTATTGGCAATCTTGCTCCAGAGGCCCAGTGAAGCATTTCGTGCATCAGAGCAAGACCTTGAGCTGAAGTTGCTGTGAAAACTCTAGCTCCAGTTGCGGAAGCTCCTATACACGCGGCCATCGCAGAGTGCTCACTCTCAACTGGAATGTACTGAATGTCTGCGAGGCCATTAGCGATGAACTCAGCGATCTTTTCAATGATACTCGTTTGAGGGGTTATAGGATAAGCGGCAACAACCTGAACCTTTGCATGGAGAGCTGCATAAGCAGCCGCATAATTACCGCTTACAACTTTCTTAATTGGCTTGTACTCCATAGTTAACACCTCACTTCTCCTCTCTCATCATCGTAATTGCCTTGGTTGGGCACTCATTTGCACAAATTCCACAACCCTTACAATAGTCATAGTCTATTGCAACCATTCCATCTGGTTTGATGTAAATTGCCGGCTCAGGACAGAACTTCCAACAAATGTAGCACTTTACACACTTAGATTCGTCAACAACGGGCATGAAAGTCCTCCAATCTCCGGTGAAGTTAACTAGTGTGGTTCCTAAACTAACTGGAGCTTCTGGATATTCATCTACAGACTTAGGAGAAATTGGCTTTGCTTCATCTTTGGTTTTCCCAAATAGCGTATTCACGTTGACCACCCCATTCTCAGGAAGAGGGTTAAGCTAAAAAGTAAGATAGTTAAAGCTCAAAGACTTGGGTCTTTTCAAAAGCTTCTTGGGCAGCTCTAGCGTTTTTCTCCCCAAGTTCTCCAGAGAATGTATCCTTAATAGCTTCCTTGATACTCTCGATCTTTACAAGTCCAGTTGCCTTTGCAATCGCGCCAAGAATTGCAGTGTTCGTAATTGGAAGGCCGAGAACCTCGAGAGCTATTGTAGTAGCATCAACCAGGGCTAACTTCTTTGGCTTCTTCTTAAGATTCTTAAGTACTTCTTCCTTGCTCTTCTCGGTATTTATAATAACGATCCCATCATCCTTAAGACCGGCGGTAACATCCACAGTCTCAAGGAGACTTGGGTCGAGAACAACGACAATATCGGGTTCATAAATCTGGGTCTTGATCCTAATGGGCTTGTCATCTATCCTGGTAAATGCTGTGACTGGAGCACCTCTTCTTTCAACACCGAAGAATGGGAAAGCTTGAACGTACTTGCCCTCTAGAAATGCTGCTTCAGCGAGAATGTTTGCAGCTGTAACGGCACCTTGTCCACCTCTACCGTGAAAACGGATCTCTATCATCTTCAAGCCTCCTTGAATTTTTTCAGATTAATCTGGATCATTTTTTGTTTGATTATGTTCCATTTATTTAGTTTTCGGTGGAGAGTGAAGCTTGTCACGTCAATTGTTAAACTTTTAGTTGAAAATGTTTATTTCATGTGTTCGATAATCAACGAATGATATTTTGGCTTTCACCGAAAGCCTTTTATATAATCCTTAATCCTCCAAATACGAAAGTTCGTCCTAATGAAAATTCACTAAAAGGTGATGTGAATGAAACTGCTAAAGCCAGCAAAAGACGTGGGTATTGTTGGTTATGGGGCCTACGTGCCAATGTACAGGATCAGAAATGAAGAGATAGGTAGAGTTTGGGGGGTTTCAAGCTTCCCAATCGAAGAAAAAGCCGTTCCTGGTCTTGATGAGGATGCCGTAACTATCGGAATTGAAGCTGCAAGAAACGCCCTGAAGAGAGCTAAAATAGATCCTAGGAAAATAAGGGCAATATGGTTTGGAACTGAGAGTAAGCCTTATGCAGTTAAGCCTTCTTCAACAATAATAGCTGAAGCCATTGGGGCTACTCCAGATTTAGAGGCTGCGGATTTTGAATTCGCGTGTAAGGCTGGAACTGAAGCATTACAAGCTGCAATGGGCTTCGTCGCCTCTGGAATGGCAGAATACGCAATGGCAATAGGGGCTGATACAGCCCAAGGGAGACCCGCTGATCACCTTGAATTTACTGCTGGAGCTGGAGGAGCAGCTTTTATAATTGGGGAGAAGAATAATGAAACCCTAGCGTACTTTGAGGGGAGCTACTCCTATGTTACCGACACTCCTGACTTCTGGAGGAGGCAACATGAGCATTATCCTAGGCACGGAAACAGATTCACCGGAGAGCCAGCGTACTTCCATCACATAATAACTGCAGCGAAGACGTTAATGGATGAACTCGGTTTAAAACCAAGTGACTTTGACTATGCCGTGTTCCATCAGCCAAACGTCAAATTCCCGCTTACTGTAGCTAAAATCTTGGGAATACCTAAGGAAAAAGTCCTTCCTGGACTCTTAACCGGAAAGATTGGGAACACCTACAGCGGAGCAACGATGGTTGGAATTTCTGCAGTTCTCGACATTGCAAAGCCTGGGGACAGGATACTTTGGGTTTCATTTGGTTCGGGAGCGGGAAGCGATGCGTTCAGCATAGTTGTTCAGGATGCAATTGAGGAGAAGAGAGATCTTGCTCCAAAAGTTGAGGATTACATAAAGAGGAGGAAGGTCATCGACTACGCACTGTACGCCAAGGCGAGAAGAAAATACATACTTTGAGGTGATTTAAATGAGGAAAGCAATTATTGTTGGAGTTGGAATGACCCCAGTTGGAGAGCACTGGAAGCTCTCACTTAGGGATCTCGCGGTTGAAGCAATTCTCAACGCCATGGATGACGCTAGCGTAGATAAAGTCGATTCGCTCTACGTGGGTAATATGGCTTCTGGGGCATTCGTCGAGCAGGAAAACCTTGGAGCGTTAATAGCTGATTGGGCTGGCCTTGGGAATATACCCGCCGTTAAAATCGAAGCGGCTTGTGCCTCTGGAGGTGCAGCTGTCCAAGAGGGAGCAAAGGCCGTATTAAGTGGTCTTGAGGATGTTGTTCTCGTTGTTGGTGTTGAAAAGATGACCGATGCATGGCCAAGTGATGCAACTAGATACTTAGCCTATGCAAGCGATGCGGAATGGGAGCTATTCCATGGAGCAAGCTTTGTGGCCCTTAACGCGTTGATAATGAGGCATTATATGAAGACTTATGGATACACGGAAGAGGATCTAGCCTTATTCGCAGTCAATGCCCATGCTAACGGTGCAAAGAATCCCTATGCAATGTTCAAGAGACCAATCACCGTTGATACCGTTATGAAGAGTCCTTACATAGCTGACCCGCTAAAGCTGTTCGACGCTTCTCCAGTTTGCGATGGAGCTGCCGCGGTGATAATAACCACTCCCGAAAAAGCTAGGGAGCTTGGAATTCCAAAGGAGAAGTGGGTTGAAATTGCAGGAATGGGAAGAGCCATTGACACAATAAATCTCGCTAACAGGGAAGACCTACTCACACTTAAAGCCGCCAAGATTGCCGCTGAGAGGGCCTATAAGATGGCCGGAGTCACGGTTGATGATATAGACTTCTTCGAGGTTCACGATGCCTTCACGGTCATGGCCGCTCTAAGCTTGGAAGCACTGGGTGCGGCAAAGAAGGGAGAGGGAGCAAAGCTTGCAAAGGAGGGGCAGATAGCGATTGATGGTGATTATCCAATCCAGACGATGGGTGGACTTAAGGCGAGAGGCCACCCAGTTGGAGCCACTGGAGTTTATCAGACAGTTGAAGCTGTGCTTCAATTGAGAGGAGAAGCACCAGAGGGAATTCAAGTTCCAGATGCTGAGGTTGGAGTTACACAGAATATTGGTGGGACAGGCTCAAATATAACCGTTACAGTTTTGAGGAGGGTCTGAAATGGGGAAGCCAATGCAGGTTTCCCGTTACTGGAGGCATTTCAAGGAGAAGTACAGGCTCATTGGAGGGAAGTGTGAGAACGGTCACGTGTTCTTCCCGAAGAGACCCGTCTGTCCGGTTTGTGGTAGCAGGAACGTTGAAGACTTCCAGTTCAGCGGCAAAGGCAAAGTCATCTCATGGACATTAGTTAGGAATCCGCCAAGCGGTTTCGAGTACTATAAACCATATCCAATAGCACTGATACAGCTTGAGGAAGGACCAATAATACTGGCTCAGCTAACTGACGTCGATCCAGATGAAATTAAGGAGGGCATGGAAGTAGAGATGGTAACTAGGAAGATCAGGGAATTTGATGAAGACGGAATAATACTGTACGGCTACAAGTTTAGGCCCGTGTTGAAGTGACTTTTCTTCTCGACTTCAGCTTTAAATACTCTATTTCTTTTTCAAATTTTGATGAGAACGCTAATAGTTGCACTTGGAAATGAGGTCATGGGTGACGATGGAGTAGGGATAAAGATAGGCAGGGTACTAAAGGAGAAGGGCTACAGGGTAGAGGAGCTGGGGACTGACATTTTCTCACTTCAGAGGGTTTACCAGGGAGAAGAGAGAATTATAATTATCGATGCGGTTCTTTCAGAAAATCCTGGAGAGGTTATTCACCTCAAAGGAGGGGAAGTGTTCTCAAGATTGAAGGCGGAAATCAGGAGCGCCCACTTTATGGGTGCCATAGAAGGGCTTAAGCTCTTAATGGTCCTCGACGAAAGGCTGAGAAGTGCTGAGATACACTTCGTTGGGATAACTATTAAGGAGATAAAGCTTGGCCTTGAACTCAGTGAAAGCGTTGAGAGGGCTATTCCAAGGGCGGTAAAACTCGTGGAGGAGATAGCAAGATGAACTTCCTGATTCCACTAATCTTGGGGATCATCCTGGGATACCTGCTAAGAAATAAAGTAAAGGTTAATACCGAAGTTTTAATGTCTGCATCAGTAATTGCTCTTGTATTCCTTATGGGGATAAAGGCTGGAGAGGTTGAGGTTAGCGCGACAAAGGCCGTTCTTTACTCTTTTACTCTAATGCTATTTGCAGTTGCAGGGAGCATTGGCGCGGCAAAGGTTTTGTGGAGGGGGATAAAGTGAAGGTTACTGTGGTCGTTATAGCTTCCCTAATAGCAGGGTACATACTGGGAAAAATGGGAGTGAAGGCGGGGGAGCTGTACGAGCTCACCCTCTATCTCCTAATTTTCATTATAGGCTTCGACATAGGACTCCACGGTAGATGGGCCGATATTAAGAAAAGCCTAAGCGTGAAGAGTCTGCTTCTTCCCATAGCCACGTTAATTGGCTCTCTAATTGGAGGTGTTATTGGAGGAATCATTTTAAATATCCCTCTAAAATGGGCTATTCCAGTTGTTGCTGGAGTTGGGTGGTATTCCCTTACCGGCCCTATCTTGGCCCAGTACTCAGCTTTCTATGGCATCATAGGATTTCTCGCTAATTTCCTCAGGGAGGTATTTACCGTGATCTTGTATCCCTTCTTCGCTAATATGTTTGGCAAGGAGCCTTCAATCTCTATTGGCGGGGCAACGACGATGGATTCAACTCTTCCCATAATCACAAAGTTCGGTGGGAAGGAAATAACGATGATCGCCTTCATCCATGGCTTCATACTGTCCCTCATAGTCCCGGTTATTGTCCCGTTCCTCGCCTCGATTGCGGCTGGTGGATAGAATGAGGAAACTAGCAGTAATCATATTGTTGATTCTCCTTATCTCATCGGGATGTCTTCAGAGAAACAAATTTACAGAGACCGTTAATGGACCCCAGGAATGCTTAACGTCAAACTTGACCCTCGCTTTATCCTGTTACATCCCTCAAGATTGGGATCTTTTAACAAACCTTTCAGCAAAATTCAAGAACGAAACCCTTGAATGGACAATCTGGGACATTCTCAAGTGGGAGGAGGAAAATCTTAGATACGATGATTTCAAGAATTCGAGCATCATACTAAGGCCCTCGGAATTTTTAAAGATTAGAAAAGGGGTCTGCACTGACT
Source organism: Pyrococcus kukulkanii (assembly GCF_041647995.1). Lineage (NCBI taxonomy): Archaea > Methanobacteriati > Methanobacteriota > Thermococci > Thermococcales > Thermococcaceae > Pyrococcus > Pyrococcus kukulkanii. Next base: position 320,724 of record NZ_JARRIB010000003.1, on the reverse strand, counting down.
ACACCGTCCTTACATCGGGGATTCTTCTGGCCTTAAATGTAACTCCGGTTTACGTTTTGGTAATCCATTTCTCGGAGACACCAACGCTACACTCCGCTGTCGCGGTAGAGATCGGGAACTACACTTTCATACTCGATCAAAAGCTCCCCCCACGCGATTTGGGGAGCTACTGGGAAAGCTTTGCCTACAATGGTAAAGTTATAACGTTTGCTGAAGTTTACATGCTTAACATCCCAGGAAATGTATCGTATGTGGGCATCTGGGGAGTTGACAGGTTTAGGGAGAACGATTATACCCCCACCTACTATGATGCCTTCAAGCTGAGCAGGGAAATAGCAAAAATATTTAGGAGAAAAACAGGCCTTTTCCCCAGGGAAGAGCTAAGGGTTACAATCCCCCCAGGATTCTCAGAAAAGAAGGTGTGGGTGTTCAGGTTTAAAATGCTCAGGATATCTTACAATCCCATATTTCTCCAGCAGTACGCCACAATGCTCGCCGAGACCATTGTAGAAGATAGTGAAGTGAGTAAAGATTTACAAACCTACAAGGCGTTCTGGACGTACGCGTACTGGGAGGGGGATGACCTCGTAGTTAAGCTTTTCTTGGCTAAGTGAATCATTTATTCGGTGATGATATGAAAGTTACGACGAAGGTCGGAGATAAGGGGACCACGAGGCTTTTTGGAGGAGATGAAGTTTGGAAGGACTCTCCAATAACAGAAGCCAACGGAACTATAGATGAGCTAACGAGCTTCTTGGGGGAAGCAAGGCACTATGTCGACGAGCAGGTTAGGGAGATACTGGATAAAGTTCAGGCCCACCTATACAGAATAATGGGGGAGCTGGGCAGCAAAGGTCAGTTTAAAGGCGTTGGAAGGGAGGAGATCGATTGGCTTGAAAGCCTGATAAGGGATTATGAAGAGAGAATAGAGCTGAGAAGCTTCGTTCTTCCGGGAGGAACGGTGGCGAGTGCCAAGCTTGATGTATGTAGAACCATAGCGAGAAGGGCAGAGAGGAGGGTTGCGACCGTTCTCAGGGAATATGGAATTGGGAGATGGGCCTTGATTTACTTGAATAGGCTAAGCGACCTCCTGTTCCTTCTGGCTAGGGATATCGAGATGAAAGAAGGGAAGCTGAGGGAGGCAAAATGAAAGTTATAGGAATACTAGGTGGGATGGGTCCCCTTGCTACAGTTGAGCTCTTCAGGAGAATCGTTGAAAAAACCCCAGCAAAGAGGGATCAGGACCATCCCAAGATAATAATCTATAATAACCCCCAAATACCTGACAGGACGGCTTTTATCCTGGGGAAGGGAGAAGATCCAAGGCCCCAGCTTATTTGGACTGCAAAAAAGCTCGAGGAGTGTGGGGCAGATTTTATAATAATGCCATGCAACACCGCGCATGCATTCATAGAGGACATACAAAAGGAGATAGGAATACCAATTATTAGTATGGTAGAGGAGACTGCAAGGATGCTTAGCGAGATTGGATGCAGAAAAGCTGGGCTTATTGCAACAACGGGAACGATAGTGAGTAGGGTTTACCACAAAGCCCTAGAGAGGTATGGAATTGAAGTAATTCTACCCGAAAACCAGGAGGAGGTTATGAGGGGAATATATGAAGGCGTCAAGGCCGGAAATTTAAAGCTTGGGAGGGAGATCCTGCTTAACGTAGCTAAAGAGCTGGAGAGAAAAAGCGCAGACTGCATAATAGCGGGATGCACAGAAGTTAGCGTTGTTTTGAGGCAGGAAGACCTAAAAGCTAGATTGGTAGATCCAATGGATGTTATTGCAGAAGTAGCCGTTAAGTTGGCTTTAGGTTAGTGAAGAAAAATGGAGCCAATTATAAGAGAAGCGGAACCTAAGGACAAGAAGGGCATTGAAGAGCTCGCAAGGAGCATGGGTGGAGATTATATTCCCGAAGTCTTTGATGAGTGGGTGGGAGACAACTTTTTTGTTCTTGAGCTTAATGGCAAAATAATAGGAACTGCAAAGCTAACGTTGTTTCCAAATAGGGTTCTTTGGATGGAAGGACTCAGAGTTCATCCAGAATTTAGGGGAAAAGGGTTTGGAAAAATGCTACATAACTTTCTCTTAGCAAAGGGGGAAGAGTTAGCAAAAAAGGGAATAGCTGTCGCAATGGAATTTGTCACGAACAGGTTTAGAAGCTTGAGTGCAAAGATGGCTCTAAAAACTGGGTTTAGAATAATTGGGGAATTCTACAACCTTAGATTTAGACCTAGCTCTTACTCCATGGAGAAACCGTCACGATCTTCTCTGACTTTAGAGGATATCAATCTTGAGCTGATTCCAGTTGGATACAGATTTGTTCACCCAAGCAAGGAGGCTCTTAGGTGGATACTAACTAAAGGAGAGGTTTACGAATATCAGGGTATTAAATTCATAAAATCTAAGGATTCTCCCAAGTTCACACCTCTCTCGTATACACCAGATGCCATTAGGAAGGTTTTACCAGCAATGGCTTGGTTATCCAAGAATTCTGAAGAAGCAAGGATTATTCTTCCTGGAAGCATTAAGGGATTTCTTGAAGATCTTTTTGCTTTAGGCTTTTACATGAGAGAGAAGTATCCAGATCCGCCTTTAGCGGTCTTTAGGAGAGAATTATTAGGTGGTGGGGGCGCGGGGATTTGAACCCCGGTCCGCGGGTTTCTCCGGCCCTCGGGGCTCCAAAGGTTCATCACGCCCCGAGGTCAGCAAACCCGCCTGTCCTCATGGCCTCTGGAGCCCGCGATGATGGACCAGGCTACACCACGCCCCCACTCGATTAAGCTTTAGCACCCGATGAGCTTATAAGCTTTACTCCTATATGGTTCTCGGTTAAACGTTTAGAAGGTGGTTATAATGAACCCTAGGAAAGCAGTGACGCTCCAGGGAATAAACGAGAAAGCAAGAAAAGTTCGAAAGAAAAGTATAACAAGGAGGAACATGCTTTTCTTTGCTATAGCAATGTTCTTCGCTAACTTATCTTGGGGAATAGCGTTCCCCTACCTCACGGTATACATGAAGATTATTGGGGGAACTATGTTCCTTGTTGGGATGCTCAGCGTTGTTTTCAATATAACGTCAACCATTTTCCAATATCCCTTCGGCTATCTCTCAGATAGGATAGGAAAAAGGAAACCCTTCATAGCCCTAGGAATACTCTCCTCAGCAACAACTTACGCCGTAATAGCTTTTATAACAACTCCGATCCTCCTACTTGGATTTAGGGCGATACAGGGAGCCTTAGGCGCTTCAATGACACCGGCCTACTCAGCACTAATCCCAGAGCTCTCTACAAAGATAGGGTCGGCTTTTGGTTTCTTTAACTTTGTTGAGAACATAGGTTACATGGCCGGTAACTTCCTAGGGAGTTACATAGTGAAGAGTATGGACGTTAGGAGTGCCTTCTTCGTAGCCTCTGCATTTTCCCTACTCTCAATACTGTTTCTGATCCCGATAAAGGAGAGGGAGAGACCGAAAAGGGGAGGTGACAAATTAATAATAGGGCAAGAGGGCAGAGAATCTGAGAGGGTTGAGCTAACGAAGTTAGCGTTCAAAAGATTAATGAAGGGAAAACTTGGATTGTTTTACATCTCAGTGTTCTTGGCGATGATAGCGTCTGGTGAGGTTTACTCAACACTCTCCGTGTACTTCCAAGAGAAGTTTGGAGAAGAATTCGTTGGCATGTTCTTTGGCATTGACTCCTTAGCTGCAGCTTTAAGCTCCCTCGCAATTGGGAGACTAATAGATAAGTATGGTGAAGGATTATTTTATAAAATCTCCCTGATTGGCTACATATTCACCTTCTTAGGCTACGCTTGGGCAAATTCCGTTGAGCTTATGACCCTCGTATGCATACTCTCTGGAATAAAGTGGGCAATGATGATAAGCTCCTCCTCAACATATGTTGCCAAAAGAGTTCTTCCAGTAGAGAGGGGCCAGGGAATGGGTCTACTTAACACCATGATGAGTCTCGGGTGGGTAGTTGGTCCCCTACTGGGCGGATACTTAGCGGACATAAGCTTTGAGCTAATGCTGTACTCAACAGCTGTTCCATTAATCTTGGCCTTGATTCTGGTTCTAAAGGCTTAGTGTTATCCTATCGGCGACTTCTCTCTTCACTAAAACATTTCCCAGGGATCTTGGAAGGCTGACTAAGTCTCCGGCCTTGAAGGGTCCATACTCCCTGAGCTCTTCGTCTATGATCCTAGGTATATCCACCCTTAGCAGGTAAAGGTCAATAAAAGCGGGCTTTGTCTGTTTCTCTTCGATAATCTCCTCGGTTTCTTTTATCTCCACTTCTCCCTCGAGAGGGAGAGGCTCTCCGTTTATGAAGGCAGATATTATTGCGAATATCTTTTTTTCGTCTCCAACTAGGTTCCTGGGAACCCCTTCAAAGGCCATATCAACTATTTTATGCAACCTTATCTTGAGTATTTCTCTAACTATCTGCTGAAGTAGAGAAATCTGAGCCAAATAGAGCCTCTTCTCTATATCCTCTCCCCTCTCCTCATGTCTTTCGGCATTTATCTCGAGGGCCTTCCTAAAGCTAGCTAGATCCTTATAAAACTCTTCATCTATCTCAGTAAGCTCATCTGAAGAGAGTTCCCTTTCGAGGAGCTTTCTTAAAACTTCTATATCCATAAGCAACACCTAGAAATGAAAGAAAGAAAAGTCACTCCTCAACTCTTGGTGCAAGCAGGAATATTAGCCTACCCTCATCTCTAATGTAGTACTCCATCTGCATTGGCATCTCGTTGCCGAACTTTATCGTTACCTCATCAGCCTTTCCAATGCCCTTAACCATATCTGCTAGATAGCTGACACCGTAGGCGCTCTTGGTTTCCTCCTGAACCTCTAGGTCGAGCAATCCTTCATCTTCCAGCGTGAGTTTTATTTCAACTTCCTGGGTTTCTCCCTCGGCCCTCATTATGAACTCGTTCTCCCCAGCTATGAACTTGAGGCTGTCACTGACAAGGGAGGCATCCTTGACGGCCTCCTTGAGAACCTCTCCCAAGACAACCACCTTAGCCGTGAAGGGGAGATCTGGAAGGTCAACTTCTATCTCCTCAACGTCTATAAGCGGGAGCCTAAATGTCCTTGTTGCAGTTCCTTGTAAGCTTATCTCGAGGAAGTTTTCCTCGCCCTTTCTCAGGATAAGGGTGTCCTTGGCTTTTCCTCTTTTGAGAACCTTCTTGAAGTGATCCATATTTACTCCAATAGTCTCTTCTCCATCGACCTCATACTTACTGAAAATGCTCGTTGGGAGGTTAAGATCAATTAGAACAACCCTACTCGGATCCATCGCCCTCATACTTATTCCTTCTTCTGTAACCTTGAAAGCTGCCTCGTCTATAAGCCTACTTGCCGTCTCTATGAGCTGGGCGAACTCCTTAGCCCCCTCAAAGACTATTTCAAATGGCATCCTCCTGCACCTCCTTCAGAATGTTAAGCATGAGCCTAACTCTTTCTTTACCTCTCCATAGATAAGTCTTTCCGTTGTTTATATCAGGGGTCCTTTTATATGCCTCCTCCAGATCTTTTAAAGCCCTTTCAGCCAACCTCCTGAGAACCTCTATTCGTAACTCCTCCATACGTAGCCACACCTTTTACACTTATAGAAGATCGTGCTTGGCTCATCTCCCGCCCTAGTCTGTAACTCCCACCACCACGCCTCATGGTAGCCACACTTGGGGCACGTAACTTTTGCCGTGGGTAGGGTTGAAAAATCCTGCTCAACTACAATAACTCCCTCATCGGGCTTGTGCTTTACCTCTTCAGTTCTCTTGTAAGCCTTGGCATCCTCAGGATTTATTGGCTCCTCATAACCGCACTTCCTGCAAACGAAAACTCCTCTCTTTTTATCAGGAATCATGATACTCCCGCACTTAGGACAGAACTTCACCATTTTCTCACCCCCACATTAGCCGAGGGCAAAGTTAGGCCGTTCAAGATAAAAACTTTGTTATCTCAAGATAAGTGGTGGTAGATCATGAGAATTGAAGAAGCAATAAGAAAGGTCAAGGAAGTGCTTGATGAGAAAGATTCCCTCAGGGAAGAAGCTCTCCAAATCACAAGGGAGATAGTGAGACTGAGTGGGGATTCAATAAAGGCCATGCATAGAGGGGAACTGGGTATAGCTGAGGAGAGACTCAAGAAAGCAGGAGAGCTCGTGGCCATGCTAAGGGAGAAGTTGAGCAATCATCCTGATCTTTACTATACAGGCCACGTGCAAACCGCAAACCAAGAGTTTACTGAGGCAACATTACTACACCACTACTTAACGAACAAAGATTTTCCAAGCTACGAGGAACTGGGTGTACCACCCCAAGATTACATCCTAGGGGTTGGTGACTTCATAGGTGAGCTAAGGAGATATTTCCTGATAAGCCTAATGGAGGGGAACATAGAGAGAGCTGAGGAAACGTACAAGTTTATGGAGGAAGTATATGGAGAACTAATAACGCTTGAGTATCCAAAAGGTCTCGTTAACGTCAGGCAGAAGCAGGATCAGGCAAGGTACATATTGGAGAGAACACTTGAGGATCTAACAAGGGCAAAGCTAAATATGAAGCTTGAGAGAAAGCTGGAGGAGGCCATCAATGCTGGAGAAAATAGCAAAAGCTCAGGAAAAGCTGAGTAGGAAAGTTAGGGAAGTCCCCCTTAGGAAGGTCGAAAGAATTGCTGCCGTTGATGTTTCATATAAAGGGGACCTAGCTAAGGTGGGCTTTGTTATATGCACTTATCCTGGGTGTGACATTATAAAAATGAAAACATTGAAAGTTGAAATTTCGTTCCCCTACATTCCCACATTTTTCTTCCTTCGAGAAACCAAGCCCATTTTGCTGGCATCTAAAGGAGAGAGCTTTGATGTGTTAATTGTAGAAGGACATGGAAAGGCTCATCCCCGTGGATATGGTCTTGCCTCTCACATCGGGGTTGTCCTTCAGAAGCCAACGATAGGTGTCGCAAAGAAACTCCTAAGGGGGATCCCTCCGGGAAGCTACGAAAAGGTAGGGAAAGTATATGTTAGCGTTGGAAATTTAGTAACCCTTAAAGATGCCATTGAAGTGATTAGCCAAGTTCTCGATGAAACAGGCTATCCAAAACCCTTAAAATTAGCAGATAAATTGTCAAAGGGGAGGATAAAATGAAACTTAAAACCCTGTTCCTCTTAATAAACCTTACAAAGAGGGGAGCAATAGGAAGGGAGATTACGGTGACCCTAAGAGAGCTCGCTAAAGAGCTCAATGTTTCTCCTCAGACAGTTCTCAGGTGGCTTGATGAGCTCGAAGAATTGGGGTACATCTCAAGAAGGTGCTCAAAAAGGGGTACATTGGTTCAGATAAAGGATGAAGGTATGGAGTTACTTGAAACTCTGTACGAGGAGTTATCATCAGCACTTTACAGGGGGATAATTATCGGCGAGGTAGTTTCCGGGATTGGGGAAGGGGCCTATTATGTTAAGCAGTACTCTCCCCTGATAAGAGAGTACTTGGGATTTAATCCCTACCCAGGAACCCTAAACGTTAAGGTAATCTTTCCAAAGACAATATTCGATGCGCTCTGTAACTCTCGGCCTATAATAATCCCAGGTTTTGTAAAGAATGGAAGAACTTTTGGAGACGTCAGAGCTTATCGAATCAGGATAAATGGTATTGAGGGGGCAATAGTCATTCCTTCGCGGACGATTCATCCTCCAAAGATAGCGGAGATAATAGCCTCCGTAAACTTGAGAAAAGCCCTGAATCTCAAAGATGGGGACAGGATAAGAATTGAAGCAGTATAGGCCCGGTTTATCCACCCGCCCTCATTGTTCGCCATTATCGGCTCCCTCAGGCGGCCCCGGAGACCGGGCCCTGTCCGCCCGGCGACGTCGCCTCGTTCACGGCGTGCCGTTATCGGCACGCTCCCTCGGTCGGGCCTCCGGGCGGGGTCGGACATTCTAATTTAACCAAAAAGGATTTTTAAACCTTCGACCCTCACTTCTCGGGGTGTGAGTATGACTCTTAGCTACAACGAAAAGCTGGTCTTACTTAAGCTGGGAGAACTGAAAAGGGCAGAAGTCGAGAAGTTGATGAAGGCAACGGGACTTGAGCAAGTTGCCGTTATGAGAGCAATTCTAACGCTTCAATCCCAGGGGCTTGTAAGGCTTGAAGAGAAAAGGGAAAAGGTTGTTAAGCTTACAGATACAGGGAAGAAGTACGCTGAAATAGGTCTGCCAGAAGTGAGGGCCCTTAAGTTGCTGAAAGAGAGAAAGAGAGTTAAACTTGACGAATTAAGGGAAGTTCTGGCTAAAGACGAGATAAAGCCAATAGTCGGTGTACTGAGAAAAGAGGGGTGGGTTAAAGTTGAAAAGACTCCTGAAGGGTTAATACTCGAGATCACTGAGAAGGGGGAGAAAGCTGGAAAGAGGGCAATCGACGAAATTCTCGAAAAGCTTGCGGTAAAAGGTTATCTCGCACGTGAGGAAGTCGAGAAGGTAATCTCAGTTAAGGAGCTCAAGAGGAGAAAGGTAGTTCAGGAAGATGAGATAGTGGAAAGGATCGTTGAGATAACGGAGAAGGGCTTAGAGCTCGTGAAGGAAGGAATAGAACTAAAGAGGGAAGTTACAATTCTAACACCAGAACTAATAAGCACGGGCAAGTGGAAGGAAGTTGAGTTCAAGCCCTTCAACATAAAGGCACCAGTTAAGAGGATCTACCCTGGGAAAAAGCAACCCTATAGGGTTTTCCTTGATAAGATAAGGAGAAGGTTAATTGAGATGGGCTTCATCGAGATGACCGTTGATAGTTTAATCGAGACCCAGTTCTGGAACTTTGATGCCCTGTTCCAGCCTCAGAATCACCCAGCGAGGGAGTGGACCGATACATATCAGCTCAAGTATCCCGAAAAGGGATACCTCCCTAACAAGGAGCTAGTCGAGAGAGTTAAAACCGCTCATGAAAAAGGATTAGCAGGATCAAGAGGGTGGGGCTACGTTTGGAGCCCGGAGAGGGCAATGTTGCTAATGCCAAGGGCTCACGCCACAGCCTTAAGCGCAAGGCAACTTGCTGAGGGTGTTCAAATTCCTGGGAAGTACTTCACTATACAGAGGGTCTTTAGGCCAGATGTTCTAGATAGGACGCACTTAATAGAGTTCAACCAGATTGACGGCTTTGTGGTTGGTGAGGATTTGACCTTCAGGCATCTCCTTGGGATACTCAAGAGATTTGCAATAGAGATAGCTGGGGCCAAGAAGGTCAAGTTCTTTCCTGACTATTACCCGTTCACTGAGCCAAGTGTTCAGCTGAGTGCCTATCATCCAGAGCTTGGCTGGGTTGAGTTTGGAGGGGCGGGAGTGTTCAGAGAAGAGATGACAGAAGCCTTGGGAATAAAGGAGCCTGTAATAGCTTGGGGAATTGGAATTGACAGGTTGGCGATGTTCAAGCTTGGAATCGACGATATAAGGTACCTATTCAGCTATGACTTGAAGTGGCTCAGGGAAGCTAGGCTAATCTGGTGAGCTGACCTCTTCCCCGTCCTAAAGGGCGAGGCTTCCAGCCCACAAAGGGGGTGATAATATGCCAAAGTTCGATGTTTCAAAATCCGATTTGGAAAGGCTCATAGGAAGGGAGTTCAGCATCGAGGAGTGGGAAGACTTAGTTTTATATGCAAAGTGTGAGCTTGACGATGTTTGGGAAGAGAATGGAAAGGTTTACTTCAAGCTTGATTCAAAGGACACGAACAGACCCGACCTGTGGAGTGCGGAGGGTGTTGCTAGGCAGATAAGATTTGCCCTAGGCATCCAGAAGGGGCTTCCTGAGTACAAAGTTGAGAAGAGCGACGTTGTAGTTTACGTTGATGAAAAGCTCAAGGATGTAAGGCCGTACGGTGTTTACGCCATAGTGGAGGGACTGGAGTTTGACGAAGATTCACTGAGTCAACTAATCCAACTCCAGGAGAAGGTAGCCTTAACCTTTGGGAGGAGGAGAAGGGAAGTAGCGATAGGAGTCTTTGACTTTGACAAAGTTAAGCCCCCAATTTATTACAGGGCCGCAGAGAGGAGTGAGAAGTTTGTCCCCCTGGGGTTCACTGAGGAGCTAACCCTTGAAGAAGTCTTGGAGAAGCACGAGAAAGGTAAGGAGTATGGGCACTTAATCAGGGGCAAACCCTATTATCCATTACTTGTTGATTCCAAAGGGAACGTTCTCTCAATGCCCCCGATAATAAACTCGGAGTATACGGGAAGGGTAACTGAAGAAACTAAGAATGTTTTCATAGATGTTACTGGATGGGATCTAAAGAAGATAATGCTGGCCTTAAACGTTATGGTAACAGCATTGGCGGAGAGAGGAGGAAGGATCAAGAGCGTTAAAGTTGTATACAAGGACTTCGAGATAGAAACCCCGGACTTAACCCCGAGAGAGTTCGAAGTTGACCTTAGTTACATAAGGAAGCTCTCCGGTCTTGATTTGAAGGATGAGGAGATAAAGGAGCTCCTCAGGAGGATGATGTACTCTGTGGAAATCGAGGGCGGAAAGGCCAAGCTTAAGTATCCGGCGTTCAGAGATGACATAATGCATGCTAGGGACGTCCTGGAGGATGTTCTCATAGCCTACGGCTACAATAACATAGAGCCGGAGGAACCAAAGCTGGCGGTTCAGGGAAGAGGAGATCCCTTTAAGGACTTCGAAGATGCAATAAGGGATTTAATGGTCGGCTTTGGCTTACAGGAGATCATGACGTTCAACTTAACTAATAAGGAAGTTCAGTTCACAAAGATGAACATTCCAGAGGAAGACATAGTCGAGATAGCAAATCCAATAAGCCAGAAGTGGAGTGCACTAAGGAAGTGGCTCCTTCCAAGCTTAATGGAGTTCCTAAGCAACAACACTCATGTGGAGTATCCACAAAGGATCTTTGAGGTTGGGCTCGCGACACTCATTGACGAATCGAGGGAAACTAAAACCATTAGCGAGCCAAAGCTAGCGGTAGCCCTTGCGGGAACCGGCTATACCTTTACAAATGCAAAGGAAATACTTGACTCACTTATGAGACACTTAGGGATTGAGTATGAGATAGAGGAGACGGAGCACGGAAGCTTTATCCCAGGAAGGGTCGGTAAAATCCTGGTCAACGGAAAGGAAATAGGGATTATAGGGGAGATTCATCCACAAGTTCTTGAGAACTGGAATATTGAAGTGCCCGTAGTTGCCTTCGAGCTGTTTCTGAGACCTCTGTATCGCTCTTGATATATTTTCCATTATTGTGCTCATTATTTCAAAGTTCTCTAGGTTCATTATCAACTCTATGTCCATGGCTACCTCCCGCATATGTTGCAGAAGTGGTATCCTATAAACATTTGGCAAACAATGTTGAAAAAAGGTCAAAAAACATTACGTATGTAAAGGCATTATTTTAACATGAAAACAACTTTTCCAGTTTTGCCAGCTCTCATTAACTCAAAGGCTTCCTCAAACTTATCAAATCCCTTGTACTTATGGGTAATAATTGGGTCAAGGTTGAGCTTTCCACTCTGGAGGAGTCTTGAAACGGTGTACCAAGTCTCCCAGAGGTGCCTACCTGTTATTCCATAAACTGTTAGAGCCTTGAATATTATCAGATTGTTGAAGTCTATGCTGACCTTCCCGGGGAATAGACCCAGGAGGGAGACTCTGCCGGCGGGAGTCACTGCTTGGAGACCCTGCTCTAAAGCTTTGGGGGCCCCACTGAATTCGAGGAACACGTCGACACCATTTCCATCAGTTATATCCATTACTTCCTTGACGACATCTTCCTCAAATGGGTTAATGACATAGTCTGCCCCAACTTTCTTTGCCAAATTTCTTCTAAACTCGCTTGGCTCGGAGACTATAACAGGATAAGCTCCGGAAGCCTTAGCCACGGCTACCCCTAACAATCCAAGGGGTCCTGCTCCAGTTATGAGAACACTTTTTCCAGCTATCGGGCCTGCTAAAACGGTGTCAACTGCATTTCCCAGAGGCTCCTGAAGAGTTGCATATTCGGGAGGTATGCTCTTTGGATTCTTCCAGACGTTTTGGGCGGGGATTATTGCGTACTCTGCGAAAACTCCATCAGTATCAACACCAAATATCTTCGTGTTCTGGCAAACGTGGTACTGGCCCCTTCTACAGGCGTAGCACTTCCCACAGACTATGTGGGTCTCAGCTGAAACGTAATCTCCAACTTCAATACCCTCTACCCCAGGACCTACCTCGACTACTTCTCCAGCAACCTCATGACCCATTATTTGAGGTGGCTTTATTCTGGATTGGGCCCACTCATTCCACTCATAGATGTGCAAATCGGTACCACAGATACTTGTTGCCAACACCTTGATGAGAACCTCCCCTGGGCCAGGCTTTGGAACATCAACTTCCACGAGCTCAGCACCGTACTCTGGTTTTGTCTTCATGATAGCCACCATCTTCTCGGGCATGATATTCCCCCCTATCTCGGTTGACATATTATCATATTAAATAGATATTTAAACGATTTATGGAGATAAAATTAGAATCCAATCTTAACCTGAAGGCCAGCCCAGTATACTGCTCCTGCCATAAGGCCTATTAGTACTCCGTACTTTGCTCCCGAGGAGAATTTACCTTCTCTTATAACTCCAATTCCTAAGCCAGTTATAAATCCTTGGATAATTGAGAATAGCCATAAGATAGTTTTAAGCTCCGCCACAGGTATTTGAATGTTCGTTCCCTGGGTTAATGTTACCATAGTGGCTATATTTGATATTATAGCCACGATAAAAGGTCCAACAAAACCTCCAGAAGTTATAAAGAACATCATCTGCATCCCAGTAGAGGCTTTCCTTTCTTTTTTGATCCTTAGTACCTCCCTAACGTCATTGCCAACAGCAATAAGAACATCTGCCATTGGGGCACCTCTTTCCAACGCTTCAATTACTATCATCATTGCCCTATAAATTACGAGGGATTTTCTGTTTCTAAGTGCAAATGCCCTTAGTGCATCTACCGTTGGTCTACCCCTTTTTATCTCAGCGACAGTTCTCTTAAATTCCTCTGTTAGGGCTCCAAATTTAGTTGTAGTAAGCTCTCCTAAAGCCTCAGAAAAAGAAACACCTGCTCTTAAAGAACCGGCTAAGTAAAAAAGAGCATCAGGAAGAGTCCTTTCCATCTCTTCTATTCTCCTAGAAATTTTGAAGTGTGGATAAACATAAGCAAACCCTATAAATCCAACAAATGTTCCTATTGCAAATTGGGTAATAGAACCAGATAATATCAGTAATGTGGCTCCGACTATAAGACCTAACATAATAGAGACTCCCAAGTATTCTGGAGCCTTAAAGTCTATCCCTGCCGAATACAGGAGGAGATCATATTTCTTTAGAACTTTCTTAGGAATTACTCGCTCTATAAACTTGACCAGTAAACTGCCTATTGGGCTTTCCTTTTTGGCCATATGCTCACCTCGGTTCTGCTCTCTTAATCATAACAACAATTATTGTAGAGAGGAGCGGGAAGGCTAATAGCATTAGAACTGCAAGTCCTGAAATTGGGATTATCAGACGTTTAGACAAGAGCGACCCTGCAAGTATTGCCACTATTAGAAGCGTTGGCATAACAACAGACATAAACATGTACACAAATGCTATTCCATTTATTTTCTGAACGTAGTCCATGAGTTTAATTCTATACTCAAATGCAAATTCGTCTGCCATTTTATACAGTATATCTGCAAGGTCTCCTCCAAATTTTATTGCCCTCAATATTTGTTTTACAACCTTGGTGACACTATCAGAAGCCATTCTTTCTTCAAATCTTGAGAGAGCGTCCTCGAAACTAGCTCCTTTGTGCATATCCTGTATGATTAAGTTGAACTCTTCAGAGATCACCCCATAATCTGACTTGGCTACAGAAACCATGGCCTCAGCAATGCCAACACCTGCACTTAGAAGAGAGGCCATGTGTCTAAGGACATAGGGAAGTGCTTTTTCAACATCTTCGACTCTCCTTCTCCATAAGATCTTTGGATAGAACCTCATGTACATAAAGCCCAAGATGAAACCTGCCATTCCAATTAGTATTGATATATCCCATGGAAGGAAAATCACGATAGAAAGAACAAAGCTTATTATTCCAGCTATAATTCCTACTCCAAGCATTAGGGCCACATATTTTTCCTTTGACATTGAGATATTTGCTCTGTATAAGTCTAGTTCCAGACCCTTAATTGACCTGCTGAGAGATTCAACTGGTCCCCTGAAATACTTTAGCACTCCTTCTGCTATTCTCTCTGAGAGAGGCTTTGTTATTACCTTTTCTCTCCACTCTATAGCCTCTTCGATTATTCTCTCCTCTTCCTCCTCTTTTTCCTTTTCAATTTGTTCCCTCATCTGTTTGAGAAGTTCAAGTCTATCCTTAATTGACATTTCTCTCCTGGGAATTTTCCTAATTGGAGCTTCCGTAACTTCTATTGTTTTACCTCCAAGCTTCTCAAGGAATTCTATGAACACAGAAATTATACCCAAAACTCATCACCTCAGATAAATTCCCTAGCTTTTTTACTCGTCTTTATTGTTGTTGCTTCTCTTTCTATTTTCTTAAAGAACTCCTCTTCATCTATGTAGAACTCTCTAATCTGGGCTCCCACTTCGTCTATTCTCCTTATCCCCTTTTCAATCATCCAATCAAGGACGAGTTTCCTTTTTTCTATTTCGTACATTAATTCATCAGGGTGCATTCCAGTATGATATGATAAAGTTTGGAGGAACCTGCTGGGAACTTCTGTTCTTACTAACTCGTCTTTTGCCGGATCATATTTGTAAAGGAAGTTCAACTGAACACTTTCTCCTTCAATTCCAGAGACTTCAGCTATTTCCGTAATTCTCCTTATGGTACCTTTCTTTCTTGTATGATACCTTACCTGCATTATTATTATATCAAGTGCAGGTATCATTATCCTGGGGACATTCATTGGAGGGCTCTCGAGCCTGATTATAGTTTCCCTGGCGGAGTTGGAGTGTATCGTTCCCATGCAGTTTGATACAACTATTCCATTGGCAATGTAGTTGTGGTCATCCTCCACGGTTAGATCGTAAACGTATTCTATGCCCAACTCCCTAGGATCAACTTCCTCAATACTTACGACTTCATCCCAGTAAACATCACCATCTGCTATGAGCTCGAGCCTTTTTGCCTGAACCCAGGAATCTTCATCACCAATGTCTCTAGCAATCTGCTGAAGAGCCAGTGAAATTCCTTTAAGGGCCGATCTCCTAACTTTCTTTATTCTGCCCTTTTCTATATGCCTAATTAAACTCTCCGAGACCTTCTCGCCAGCATAATATGAGGCAAGCTTCGAGAGCTCTGAAACAGTGAGACCTAGCTTCTTCCTGAGAGGTTCGAGCATTACAGGTGAAATCGGCACATGATCAGCTCCCTTTCCGCGGTGGGCCTTATGCTTCTTTATTATCTTCTCAAGCTTCGCTTTCTTCCTTGGATGTCTGAGTGGGATGTAAGTATAGAATCTAACTAAGTTCTCAACTCCCCTTACGATAACCCGGAAGATCACGTCCTCCTTGTAACCTCTGTTCTTTACACGAGAAACCGTGCTTATTATTCCGAGCCTCTGGAGAGCATACCAGACCTTTCTCGCGAGGTTCTCACTCTTGGTCGTCAGGACAACCGCTGGGCCCTTTTCATCTATGTAGGCGTCGGCGTCAAAAAGGCCTGCTATGAAGTGCCTCAGCAGGTCATCGTTCGAGAGCACTAAATCGGGAACGTCAACAGCATCCTCCCTTCCTTTTGGTATTCCAAAGGCCCTATGTAGGAATTCGGCGAAAGGCTTTGAGCCGTATGTTACAACGGTATATCCGGATTCACGCTTAACCTGGGGCTCGCTCTCTGGAAGGAACTCCTGAACTGCAGAGGTGAACGCTTCCATGTAAGATTCGTCATCGAATGTAGCTGAGATATAGTAACCGTTTGAAGAGATGTAGCCATTTCCGAGGAGGACCCCAACTATGTAGGAAAGATTCGCATTTACCTCGCGGACGATCTTTACAGGCTTTGAGTTTATTGAAAGGAGATACTGGGCCATCTCCGGAGGAACGCCATCATTTGGAACCTTCGCGAGGCCATTTCCATTGGGGACGAGATAGTAGTCACTTATTCCCGCGTAAATCTCTGGATTAATAATTGCCTTTCTCTGCGGCGGTTTTGGTGGCTTCCTCATTACCGCAACTCTATCTCCGGGCTTGAGCTTTTCTGCTTCCTTTCTAACCACGTCACCCTCCGAGAAGACGAAGAATGGGTGGGTCTTGGTAAGGATGACCTCGTTGCCTGTCCTGGTTATCACGCGGATTAACTTTTCTCCTTCCCTAACTTTTCTCCTCCAAATCCTCGAAACAATATGCTTTCTGGCCTTGAGGTCTGGGCCAATGCTTACAACCTCGAACCTGTCTTCTTCGTCGAGAACTACATACTCTAAATCTTTGTAAGTTTCAATCCTATCAGAGTACTTCTTGAATAGTTCTTCGAGCAGATCACCGATCAGAATGAAGCGACCGTCTGAGAGCTGGATAACTGAAAAGTCATAGAGAGCTCCATCATGCCCTGTATTCATTGCCGTGAACATCGTCCTGGCCTCTGGACCACGAACTTCGCCGACTATAATTCTGTCAGGACGCATTCTTAGCGTGTTCTTGACGAGGTCGTCCATTGTGATTTCTCCTTTGCCTTCAACATTTGGTGGCCTCGTTTCAAGCCTTACCCAATGCTCTATTGGGAGCTGTAGCTCGGCAGTATCTTCTATGCTTATGACCCTCTCGCTTGGTGGGATAAACATTGCTAGCGAGTTAAGGGTTGTGGTCTTACCTGAACCAGTTCCACCTGCAACTAGAATATTTGCCGGCTTAACACCGAGACCATCGACAAGTAACCAGAGAAACGCAGCGACTTCCGAGTTTAAAGTTCCATATTTTATCAAGTCTATAATAGTCAGAGGATCTTTCTTGAACTTTCTTATCGTCAGCGTTGGCCCATCCAGGCTTATTGGAGGTAGTGTTGCGTTAACTCTGCTACCATCAGGAAGCCTGGCGTCAAGGAGTGGGTTCTGTTGATCGATTCTCCTCCCAACCTCCCTGGCGATCCTTTCAATTATATTTAATATCTCCCTCTCGTTCTCAAATACAATGTTTGTCTTACACATGCCAAAACGTCTATGCCAAACGTACACTGGCCTGTTAGTTCCAATGACCATGATTTCTTCAAGATTGTCATCTCTTACAAGGGGATCAAGTTTCCCATATCCTATCATGTTTTGAACAACTAATTCTGCTAGGAGTTCAACTCTTCCTTCGGAAAGAGTTGGAGCCATTTCTTTTACCATTCTTCTGACTTCTCTCATAAATACTCTCCTTCTTTCTTCAAAATTAGGTATTGTTTCAGGATCAATCTGAATTTCAACAATTGCTCTATCTCTAACCATCTTGAGTAGCTTCTCCTCTTCTTTGCTTAGCTTGGGAAGGTTAATTTCATATATTGGAACTGCCTCCCCCTTAACCCTTAGAACCCTTATATTACCGTAAACATCAAGAACTTTAACCTCTCCAATATATTCGGTGGGTTTGCCACCTGCCGAAAGGATATCTTGCAGGCTTATTGTTGGTTTTTCCTCAGTTTTTCTAATTGGTGCTTCAGGTCTTTTGAGGATATCTTCTAGTTTAGGAGCTCCCTGATCTTTTAGGAACGCCAGGGGAAGAGGTGGCTTTTCTTCTGGCTTCTTAGTTTCGGGTGGTGGGGCTTGCTTTCCAGCTAGGATATCGCCTAACGAAAATGACTTTGCTGTCTCTTTTTTATCGGTACCCTCTTCAGCAACCCTTCCCTTCTTCAATATAGCTTCCAATGTGAGATTATCACTACTTAATATCTCATCAATCCAAGATTTCTTCTTTTTTTCTTCTACCAATAACGCTCACCCCTTATTTATCCCCCACTTAAACTTGTACGTAATTTCAAGGGTGGAATTATCTCCCAACCATACTATCCATATTGGATATTCAATTTTTACCGGCTTAACGTCTTTTACCCTTGAAATTTCAAACTTTGAAGTTAGGAGATCATTAGTTATATCGTACAACACTGTTTCACCTTTTGAATTACTAGGAGGAGAAAGTGTTTTTGGAGCCTTTAGTTTCCAAAAACTCTTAACGTATTCTAAATATTCACTATAGTCCATTGTTGGGGATGGAGAGTATCCATATATTTCAGCGTTAGGGAATAATATAGGAGGGGCAACTGCAAAAACATCTCTTGTTGGCAGATCAAGGGTAGTATTATGGGTTATTTTAAATTTAACAGTCCCTTCATAACTATACATGATCACATTGAAGTCCTTTACATTAAATAAGGCCTCTGGATATAGGTAGATGGGGTTATTTAGGAGCTGAGGGTACAAAACATCACAGAAAGGGGTTGCATAAAACCCTACAGGTACGTTAATTCTAAGGTCGTGATCTTCCACATATGCATACCCAGTACATTGAGGTTGATAATAATCGTATAAGGGAACTGGAATTTTGTCAACCTCATTAATAAAGAACCTAATCTTAAGAACTTCATGAGGGTATATCCAGAAACCTGGCCTATAATTTAATAGGGTTTTTGCAGGGTTGCCTATGATTGAAGCACCAGTGCTATTGTGATGTAAGAACTCAGTTCTATTTTCCCTAATAACCTCAAATTGGTATCTCGGATTAACCATTATGTACTTTGGAGCATCATCTAAATTAACAAGAGTTACATTAAGCTCCAGTTCTACTGTTCCTGTAAGGTAAATATTGTTATTTTCTGTTACTTCAAATTGTGCTAAAGTAAGAGCTGGAACAAAAGCAAAGACAAGTACTATAACAAGGAAAACAAGTCCCTTATTGCTTCTCATGTACCTCTCACCCCGATATCTTGGTGATTACAATGTAATTTTCTGACTTCAATATTTCAGAAACGAATTCGGCGGGAACTTCGACTATTACAAGCACTCTAGTGTTTTCATCCAATGCCAGTAGGTTAGATGCCTCTTCAAGGTTAAGCACTTTCCATCCATATTTCTCTAGCTTCTTCTGCACTTCTGCAGGATTAGTTATCTTTCCAGCAGCTATTGCCTTAAGGATTTCCGCTAAATTTACTGAATATTGATAACTCGCTGAGAGAGTTTCACTACTCCCCTGTTGAACTGAAGTTTGGCTCTGTGTGGTTTGGGATACTTGGTACGGGGTTTCTCCTGGGGTGTAATTAGTACTCGAAGATTCTTGGGTAAGCGTTGATGATGTTGAAGACCAAGAGTTTGTCTTGGATTGAGATTCAGACACTTGGATTTGGCCGGCGTCAAAAAGAACTAACACCACATAACCCTCGGGTACTAGCCTCTTACCAGTTCTTTTATCATATATTTGAATCTTATCCCCAGGTTCCAAGAACCCACCATTAACGTCCTTTCTGCTTAAAACAAGAGCAAGTTGAACTAGCTGAACCTCTTTAATCTGATATTGAAGCAAGTCTGTAAGCGTTTCAGTTTTACTTATTACCTCCTTAGCCTCTGATTTTGTATAGATATTTGTGATATTTCCCTTCGCTAGGATAACCTTAGTCCCAGGAATTGAATCGATTCTATAAAGGTAGACTTTTTTCCATAAGTCCAAGAGATAAGGGGTTGGATCTATTTCCATAACATCCTCCTTCGTCTTTGCCCTATCTACCTGTGAGAGTAGCGCGTTCATTGTATCAATGATATCTTCCCTAAGTTTATCAGGAACTTGGACATGAAGTAGTGGATCAAACGCTATCCTTATGTTAGTTTTCGTCTGGTTTTTCAATTCTGCCAGTTCTTTAGCTAATCTCTCTTCTTCGGCTCTCTTTTTAGCTTCCTGTAAGGCTTTCCATCTCTCCTCACAAATCTTTTTTACATCTATTTTACTTAATTCTTCTATGCTTTTTGCTGCCATTATAGCGTTTATTAGTTGGATTTTAGCTGTGTCATTAGCTAATTCTCCCTTAAAGCATGCATTAACCTCCGCAATTTTATTTTTCTTTGCATTTTCAAGCTCTTTTGCAGCCTTATTTTCTAAATACATATAGATACTAACGATGGCCCCGACAATAATGATCGATAAGACAAGGGCACCAATAATGATCCTTTTTTTCCTTTCTTTCTCTCTCAACATGCCAATTCTGGAGACCCTTCTCCTGGGAGGTTTTGGCGGAGCAGGGGCAGGTTGTTCCTCACTCTCACTTACGGCTCTACCTAATTCTCTGAGCCTTCTTATCTTCGCCTCAATATCCTCGGCCACCGTTGACACCACCTGAGGTTATCGTAATAGGTATTAATGATATCACTACATATTCATGACAGCACAAATGCTTATTTATATTTCGGCCCTATAATTTTTATTCCAAAGTTTTTAAACATGTTTTAAGGTGTAAGCTATGGAGAGGCTAGTAGCAAAAGTCGTTAAGATTAGAGGAAAGTGTCCAGTCTTTAAATTGGGAGATAAGATAGTTATAGAGGGACCTAAAGTGGTACTAGAGGAGACGGACGCTATATGCACCCATGCATTTGCTTCGTTGCTTCCTTACATAGTTGCATTAAGGAAAGGAATTAAACCGCATGAACTTGGATTGGGAAAGGGCGAAAAAGCGTACGTTCAGTGCTTAGACCCTGGCCCTCCATATACTGATGGTGGAACTG